>JBPOHY010000036.1:0-9583 GCA_052035055.1 candidate division WWE3 bacterium
CAATATATACCAGCATATACAATCCAAAAAACTTTTCTAAGGCAATAACCGATAAAAAAGTCATCACGCCACGTATAACTAACTTTTGGTTTAACCTAATACCTATACTTTCTAAGTATTTTACGTGCCTTATACCCCTGATATTTGAAGAGTTTGACTTTTCTACTTACGACATAGTTATCTCAGATAGTAGTTCATATGCTAAGGGAGTTTTAACAACGCCGGACCAACTACACATAAGCTATATACACACCCCTCCAAGATTCTTATACAACTATTCCGTAGAAAACATAAGTAGAAATAGATGGTTTTATAAACCAGTAGTTACATTTGTAGATCATTACTTAAGAATTTGGGACTTTATAGCAGCACAAAGACCAGATGTATTGGCCACAAACTCTCATGAAACTCAAAGGCGTATAAAAAAGTTTTACAAACGAGATGCAACGGTAATTTACCCACCCGTAGAAATCGCAAAAAAAACAGAATTCGCACAAGTGGGAGACTACTACCTAATCACCGGTAGATTAGCAGCATATAAAAACTTTGATTTAGTAATTAAGGCTTTCGAGAAATTGCCAAATCTTAAATTAAAGGTTATTGGAACAGGTTCACAAGAAAAGGCTTTAAAAGGCATGGCAGGAAAAAACGTGGAATTTTTGGGAAGAGTAAGCGATGCCCAAAGAAATACGGTAATGGCACAATGCCTTGGGTTAATTAATGCAATAAAGGACGAGGACTTTGGGATCGTACCAATAGAAGTAATGTCTCATGGCAGACCAGTGCTAGCGCATAAATCGGCTGGACATTTAGAAACAGTAATAGAGGGGGTGTCCGGGATGTATTTTGAGGAACTGAGTGTAGCCGGGTTAGTATCAGCAATACTAGATTTTGACAAAACTATAAGGGAAAATAAGTTCCAGCCAACTCAAATACAAACCAGTGTACAAAAGTTTTCAAAAGAAGAATTTAAACACCTCTTTAAAGAATTTGTGCGCACTGAGTTTGAAAAGAAAAACGCGTTAAACTATAATGCGGTAAATTAATCACAACCGCTAATAAAAATTCTCAAAGCACAAAGGAGTTCTCAATGCACACAGTAACCTTGAAAGACCATTTAAAGCATCCAAACTTATTGGATCTTTTTGGACTATTGCTAGTAGTAAGCTGGTTTGTAATAAACCGCTGGGTTCCAGTTAGCACTATCTGGATTAAGGCTTTAGCAACATACGCATTGGTTATATACACAATAGTGTGGCTGGCAACACAGTTGCCCTCAGAACGCAGACTAACCATTCGCGATACAAATGACGGGATGTAAAAATTAGAAATTTTGGAAGCGCGTATGAATAAGAGGCATAAAGTAGAGATTATTCTAAATGTACACCATGTAAACGACCCATTAGACAAAATATCGGGTCAGCCAAGATTTTTACTTCCAATGGGAAAGCACAATTGGCGACTACTTAAAACCAATAATGCCCCACGCGAATGGTCCCTTTGCGAAACCGACAACTTTGGTGGCATGCCACAAGGGGCAACTTGCTACCGAGAACAACACTACTAAAGATACTTGAAGGAGAAATAAGATGATTGAGCATAAGGTAGATAATTCTAGATACGTAATCGTGGCTTTTATTGTTTCTATAGCAGGTATTTTGGCTTTGGCGTCCGTGCTAATGTACCTACAACCAGGACCAGAAATTGCGGCATCCTTTGAGCATATAAAGTCGGAACTTTGTATGTTTGGGCTTGCGCTAGCTTGTCTTCTACTTGTCTTTTCCCTGAGTTGGTATTCGGAAAAGAATAAAATTCTGAGGATATTTCCCCCGCACGGTGATAATTCTGCTGTACGAATTTCCAGCTGTAAGGTCGGACACCATCGACTGGCACTAACTCTGGAAATCACTACCCCAAAAGGGCGGGTATACTCTGGTCGGGACACCAATGTGGTTTTACTAACCTTTGATCTACCAGACAAAGTATACTGCCTAAGACCCATATGGGTAGAAACTGTACAGCGTGGATGGGTATTGTTTGAGTCAAATGAACAGGGAAAGCTTTTGAATAACGGGTTGTACTATCAGACAGTGGATTAATAGCAGTTTAGCAAAAGTTAAAGCCAAGGCATTGTTTATAAACACCTTGGCTTTTTTATTTCCAGAATCAAACTACCGCAGCATTCATAATCTCAAATCGCAACTTTATGGGTGGAGTAAATGAAACATTTGGATCTCCAACGGTGACCTCAAGCTGCATACCAGGACGGATATCGTGCCGACTTACAAATGGCTCAAACACTTCTTCATTAAGCAAAAGCACCCAATCATTGTCCGTTACTACAAATATCCTTTTATCCGAACCATGAAGAGCAAAAAGTTCGATGGGGCCAAGACTCTTTATAGTAACCTTGTAAGTTCCCGGGGCTATAGCAGTTGTGAGACTATTCACCCACTCCTGCCATCTTTTAAGTGCCTGCCCGCGTAGTTTTTCAAAATCCTTCGGCGACAAAGTTATATCAGTAGACATATAAATTCTCCTTTGATAGTTATCAGACTACAACCATGCTACTCTGCCACTGTACCACAGCGATAGCAAGTTCATTTATGTTCGTTGCGTACACTAAATTTGGGAATTCCGTAGCATCGACGCTATAGACAATGTTTACTTGTTTTAGTGTTGGATAGGTTCGATATACATCGTACAGATCTTTTTGGCTTGGAGCATTAAACATGGGGCCTACAACTAAAACGGGCAAATCAGGGTATTTAAACTTCAAGTAAAACCCAGCTTTTCTGTATTCCAAAAACTCGTAAACGCTACAACCGTTTGCTGCAGCCCATCCATACATTTCTTGCAAAAATTCCGCCGGGGCAACGATTTTAAGATAGAACCCCCACTCGTATACCTTCCAAGATTCGTCAAATTCCGGCTGTTCGCGTAAAAAATCGGCAAACGCCAATAATCTAAGAGGTGGGTCATCAACCCCTGGGCGGGCAATTACTTTGTATACAAGCATATTCATGAGTACCTCCGATAATGTGATATTTCGCCCGATTATAGCAAATGCGGGCAAAATGCTAAAATTCGTCTGTGCCTGAACTACCAGAAGTAATAACTATCAAACGCGACCTACAAAAGGAAATTGTAGGCAAAACTGTTACTAACATCAAAATCCTAAAAGAGTATGCACACAAGGTAAATACAAATTATTTTAATAACTACGTACTAAAACACACTGTTGATGAAATCGACAACGTGGCCAAACTTTTAACTTTCAAACTTTCATCGGGTTATTACATAGCCACGCACCTAAACATGTCGGGACTAATCTTGTACAATTCCAAAGATCCGTATGCAAAAATCGTATTTACCTTTAACACCGGTGATACTCTAACTTATTCAGATACTAGGATGTTTGGGTATTTCGAAGTATGGACGCCGGAAAAAATAAATGAGTACAAAAAGGGTTATGGAAAAACCCCACTAGATGCAATGCTGGACTTTGGAGAATTTGAGCAAAAACTTACTAAAAAAAATATTTATATTAAGCTCGCGCTTTTGGACCAAAAACTCATAAGTGGAATTGGAAACATATATGCAAATGACTCTTTATATATGAGCAACATTCACCCAAAAAGAAAAACGAGCGAGATAACTAGCCAGGAATACAAAAAGTTGTTTGAAAACGTTAAAAAAATTCTACAAGAAGGCATAGAACATAGAGGCAGCACTATAGATCGGTACAGGGATATATATGGTAAACCCGGAACCCAACAAAACTATTTTAGGGTGTATGGAAAAACAGGACAGCTATGCGTAACATGCAACACACCTATTCAGTTCGAAAAGGTTAGCGAAAGAGGAACATTTTTTTGTGCCATATGCCAACCACTTACTAATCAATTAAGGCTTTTGTAAATGCACTTAGTCAGCTTAAAACTAACAAATTATAGGAACCATAAAAAATTAAACTTACAATTTGATGCGCAACTAAACCTTATAGTTGGCCAAAATGGTGCCGGAAAAACAAACATACTCGAAGCGATCAATGTCCTTTCTACTACAAAATCTTTTAGGGCATTTTATGACCGCGACCTTATTAATCACAACGAATCTTTTTGCACTATAAAAGCAGCTGTACAAAAAACAGACGGGGTTGATGACTTAGAACTACAAGTAGTTAAGAGTGCCATCTTTGAAAATTCCTCGACAAAAAAAGTAAAGATAAATGGCGTGCCAAAGACATTAAATAAATTTACCGCTATATTCTCTGCCGTGTTATTTTCGCCCGAAAGCATAGAAATAGTTTCAGGGAGTCCCACGGAAAGAAGAAAGTATTTAGACTCCATACTGTTTCAAGTAGATGCAAAGTATAAAAAAGCTGCCAGTGACTACACAAAAGTGATACGGCAAAGAAACAAGCTCTTGGAGCAAATTTCGGAGTTTGGGCGAGGGCAGGACGGGTTAGAATTTTGGGATTCAAAAGCGGTTGAACTGGGCCAATACATTCAAGAAAAAAGAGAAAGTTTAATACGAGATTTGGAAAAGTTTGTACATAGCTTACCTAAAAATAACGTACTACATATTAAATATAAAAAAAGTCCAATTAATCACGAGCGCTTAAAGGAATACAAAGAAAAAGAAATCGCGGCAAAAAGTACATTGATAGGCCCACACCGAGAAGACTTGAGCATATTTTCTAACGAGTTGGACCTTGCCCAATTTGGGTCAAGAGGACAACAGCGGGATGCCGTTTTTAGTCTTAAACTTGCAGAAATGAATTACCTACAACAGATTTTAGATGAGAAACCTGTTTTACTTTTGGACGATATATTTTCGGAATTTGATGAGCGACATAAACAAAGGGTTATAGAACTTACAAAAAGCCACCAAACCATAATTACTAGCGCCGCACCTGAAATAACAAGTGAAATGACGTTTGACCACATAGTTAACTTAGAGTAAGGGGCTACTCAAAAAAGGGTTGCCGAGTATTAACAAAATGTTAACAACAGGGCAACCCTCACTTGACTAAGTGAACATCGATTCGGGGTCCACTAACCACTGCAAAGCAGACTGGGCATATTTATCCATAATTGCGGGAGCTTTCCAAGTTTTGCCAATCAATTGGGAGGCATCAACAACGTCGGGAAATTTAACCATCAATGCTTTTACAAGTGCGTGCGTTACACACCAAGAGGTTGTAAAACTAAAAGCACTAGCCGAAGACGCCAGTGTAATACAAAAAAGTGCCTGATCACCATCACGCGGCATTCCTTCGATTTCATCAGGGATAGTCAGGTCAACAACTTTCCACATAGTCAAGGGAATGCGAACAAGATTTGGGTCATCCATATGTAGCTCCTTAGGTACCAAAATTAATTTGTATTATAGGCTTAAATATGGGTTTTTCAAGCCACGATACGTACTATAGGGTGCATGGGCACCCTTTGTATGTTAGAATAACCCCACAAAACTTTTCTAAACCCAACTTTAAAGCGTACCAAAAAAACCAACATCTATTCCCACCTAGAAAAGGAGGCACGCAATGTTAGAAACTAACATTTGGGAAAAAGTTGAGGCGCTAGAGAAGGCTCGTATAGAGGCAGAAATTGCAGCTATGTGGGCTGTAGTAGAGATGCTGGACGGTGAGGTTCCACCCTTTGCCGTGAGTAAAAAGCATCCCTATTTTGAGGTTTGTCCTCGGTGTGGAAAGCATCGTTGGAGACACCTCTATGAGGTCCCTGCAGATATCTGGGCTCAACGACACGAGCTCATGATGGAAGGCAGCGAATGGTGGTCATTCGACGAAAGAGATTTCGTTGCGTACAACACCATGCTTTGCTGCGCGGACCATTTGCGATCCCCGCTTAGGGTAATTCCTGGGCTGGACTGTTTCGCATAGGTGGAGAACTCCCCGTATATACGACGAATGTAAATATTCAGTTGTATCTGCGGGGCTTTTTTTGAGCTGATTTATATAGAATATTGCGGGAATTATGCAATAATAAACGAGATGTTTGTACCAGAATATTCCATTACTAACAACACTCTAAACAGCATAGCAGCGTGCGAATACGCTAAGGCAGTAATCGAAAATACCACAATTTTGAGCAACTTCCAAAAGCGTCAGCAAAAAGAAGCAAAGCTTGAGTTTATTTCAAATACACTGAAGTTTTATGGGATGGCCGCGGATTATGAAGCTATAAAAAGAAAGGTTGAAGGATTAGATAACAGGCCTAACCCATATGTTCTGGGCCTGCTAGATGCACTAAATTTAGTGCAAGAGATGTCGGCTAGTGCAGAACTTGATGATGACAGCATTAAAAAGATACTGTGTGCGCTGATTAGAGACCCAAAGGCGGGCAGTTACCGAGAAAGAAAAATAGAAGGTAAAGTATTACCCGAAGAAATACTTGCAAACATAGGAGAACTAATAGACTGGCACAACAGTCTAGATGCAAAAGAAACCCACCCACTCATAGTCGCCGGTATTATGAAAGCACAGCTAGATATAATTTTCCCATTTGAGGAATTTAATCACACAGTTACTAGCCTAGTTGCGCTGTTTGTCTTGCAAGCAAATGGCTATAAATTAAATGAATATTCGCTACCACAAAACTTTTATATTAAATCTAAAAAAGTTTGCGAGACAACTCTATTTTTGACACGCGAAGAAGAAGACTTTACAACCTGGCTAGAATATTTTACCGAAGGAATTGCCTCGGAACTCTCGAACCTGGAGCAAAAAGTAAAGTTGATGGTAAAAGACAGCAAAATAGCGAGAACAACCACCAAAACAGATTTGACCGAGAGACAAGAAAGAATCATAGAGTACCTACAAGATTACGGTCCGATACAAAACAAACATTTTTCTGTAATTTTTCCTGACAAGTCTGAGGATTCCATTTTGCGAGATTTAAAAAAATTAATTGACGACGGGATAATTGCAAAAAGAGGGAGCACCAAGTCTTCGAGATACGAGTTGGTTTAATGAGCAAACATAGTTAATGCTAAAATACCCGTATGAAAATTTCACGCTTTGCCGAATATTTAGCCAGACTAGAAGCAACGACTAAACGCTTAGAAATAACTTCAATACTCAGCGAGTTAATATCGGAACTCAACCAAAACGAAATAGACTTGGGAATATACCTAGCATTAGGTTATCTTAAGGCCCCTTTTGAATCCCAACGATTTAGCATAGCCGAAAAAATGATGATACGAATTTTGGCCAATGCCTACGACGGTAACTCGGAGGAAGATGTTACTAAATTGTACAAGCGTGACGGCGATTTAGGCTTAGTCGCAGCACAAATACATAAGACAACTCCAAAAACCACCCTCGAACTTACAGAAGTTTATAAATACTTATACGAAATAGCGACGGCACAGGGTACGGGTTCTCAGGAACTAAAAGTACAAAAAGCTACCGAACTACTAAAAAATCTCGACAGGGAATCAGCCAAATATATTGTGCGAATGGTCTTGGGTACAACGCGCCTAGGCTTTACAGAGCTAACAGTAATAGACGCACTTTCTAGCTTTTTGGGGGCAGGAAAAACCCTGCGCGAAAAAATCGAAGCCATCTATGCAGTACACCCAGACATTGGACTCATTGCGAAAAAACTAAAAGAAAGCGGAATTGAAGGCATAAGTGAGATTACTATCGAAACAGGCGTTCCAATTTTGGCGCAAAAGGCACAAAGATATGGCAGCATCGAGGAAACCTTTGAAAAAATCCAAGACTGTTGGGCAGAGTTTAAGTTCGACGGAACTAGGGTGCAACTCCACATGGACAAGAGTAAAAAGCTTACAAGTTCAGAGTTAGAGCTTTTCGAAAGTAAACCCAAGTTTTTAATAAAAACCTTCACACGAAATTTAGAAGAAACCACACACCAATTCCCAGATATAGCCGAAGCCGCCGCAAAGGACTTGAATGCGAAGTCAGTAATTTTAGACGGGGAAGCAATGGGCTATGACAAAGAAACGGGTGAGTTTCTTCCGTTTCAAGAAATAATGCAACGCAAGAGAAAACACTCAATAAAAGAAATGGCCAACGAAATTCCTGTAATGTACTTTGTCTTTGATATTTTATATCTCGACGGCAAAACCTTACTAAACAAAACCCTCGAAGAACGCCACGAAATACTAGAAAAAGTTATAGGTGACAGTACTGTCATAAAAGCCGCAACATTTTTACGAACAACAAATCAAGACGAACTTTTTGATTACTACGAAAAGGCAAAAGAACAAAACCTCGAGGGGCTCATTGTAAAAACTCCGGCGGGGGTCTATCAGGCTGGGGCAAGGTCATACTCTTGGGTAAAACTCAAAAAGGCCGACGAAAAACTGCTCAGTGATTCAATAGACGCGGTTGTGTTGGGGTATTATGCGGGACGCGGGGCTAGGTCAAAGTTTGGCATAGGCGGGTTTTTGATTGGTGTGTACGACGAACAGACAGACTCGTTTAAAACCGTTTCTAAGGTGGGCACTGGGCTCAAAGATGAAGATTGGGAGTTTTTAAAAAAAGAGTCAGAAAAGTTTATTATAAAAAAAGTACCTGCTAATGTGGACTTGCCAAAACAGTATATGCCAGACTTTATATTGGCTCCCAAACTGGTTGTAGAAATAGGCGGAGACGAAATAACTGTTTCAAAAACACACTCTGCTGGGTATGCAATAAGGTTCCCTCGGCTCTTATTCTTTAGAACAGACAAGAACGCTACCCAAATTACATCTCTGGAAGAAATAATGGACATGCATAAATTGCAAAAACGCGGTCACTTGAACAAGTGATTTGCAAGATAATAAGGTTAGTGCCATAATTTTTGTATGGATGAACAAAATACAAATAATAATATGCAAGCAAATGTACCAAGTATGTCTTCTTCTCCAAGTTCAGGGACTAGATTAAAGAGTATGGATCTCGAACCAAATATAGCTGCAGCACTTTCGTATTTGTTCGCACCTGTGACAGGCATAATATTTTTCCTTATGGAAAAAGAAAACAAGTTTGTAAGATTTCACGCATTTCAAGCCATCTTATTTGGAATCGCAGCTTATGTAGCTACAACAATTGCAGGCGCATTAACAACCATTTTGATTGGCTTTTTGCTGGTACCAATAGTATCACTTGCAGCTTTGCTACTTGGACTAATGTTAATGTGGAAAGCCTACAATAACATGGAATACGAATTGCCAATACTTGGCAAAATCGCCCACGATCAAGCAAATAAATAAATTTCCATCGTCTTGTCGCTATAGGCTCTTTGTGATATAATTCTTAAAATTATTCCGTAATCAACTTTTTAGGAGTTATTATGACAAACCCCAAATTGGATGCACTCATCCCTAACATTGAGGAATTTTTGAAAGGTTTAACAGACGAAGAAAAAGCTACAGCCAGAAAGCTTTCGAAAGAAGTCATTGAAATAATAGAAGCTGGCGCTAAAGCAAAAAGTAGTCAAGACCCAGAAGAAACTACCGCCGCCAATACACTGCACAATAAGGTAATGCAAAAACTCAACACAAGCCAGGAGAAAGTGAAAAACGTAGTACTCCTCTTTGTTGCACGTTA
>JBPOHY010000084.1:0-3934 GCA_052035055.1 candidate division WWE3 bacterium
CTCCGCAAGTGGGTATCACGGAGTTTGGTAGGTCAGGCTCAAATAAATAGCATCTAGGCGCTTATAAATTTCTAGGTGTGTTTCTCTGGTCTTTTTGTTGTCATCTAAGCAAATGCTCCTAAAATGCATTGCCAATTGTATGAGTTCTATTATGTACGTGCGATAACGATAATTGTGGTTTTTGAGAGCGCGGATTACCTCAATAAGCCCGTCTATTTCCCTAGGATACCAGTGTATCTGACGTTCAAATAGATCCACATAACTTTGTATTGCCAGTGCATCTTGAGCCGCGTGTGGGTTAGCGCTGGAATCTGGAAGCATGTGTTTGGCATCGTCGGTAGGTTCGAGTTCGGCATTACAATAAGGGCATTCTTGGTCGTATAGGGTTACTTTTCCTCCACATGCTCCGCACGCAATGGCTCGTCTAATAAGTTGCATAACTAACCTCTTTGGTTCTTAGGATAATTTATAAGATAGTGAATGATTGGGCTGAATTTAGCATAAACCAGATGTTTTGCCAAGCTAGAAGGCAAAAAAAAGATAGTGTAAGAAGTTTTACAAGCTTTTCACACTATCTATGAGTTATAAAATAATTACTTTCCCGTCAAGATTTTGGTTAGTACTGTGTTACCGCCGCATAAGGCTTGTCCTTGTTCATGCTATATGTTACCTGCTGTGTCCGTTACACTCTTTATATACCCCACACGTTGTGAAGTGCTCATTTTATTGTGATTGCTACCATAGAGCCAATAAGTTCTTTGAGTTTTCTCACCATCAAATGCCCCTACAAGAAGGTACTGATCTGTCGTGACTATATTTTCCCCTTTATACGTGCCATCTCTGTTTATAACAATTCTTTCCCCATTGTTGTAAACGTCAATCTTTTGAGTAAATCCACTTTGCTGTTCAGGGATACCCATAAATTTTCTAACTTCATCTGAGGTGCCGGCTCTTGCAGGTAACGTTATAAAGTCGATGCTTCTTGGCATGGCTATCCCAATAGTGCCAAAAACCGCAAAACCATGAGGAAATGGCTCATGTACACCCCATCTGGTTGTCAAATGTGCATCCTTACCACTAAATACCTCAGCAAGGCTTGCTCCCAAATCGTTACCGGCATTATGCCTCCCACCTGCTTGATAATCTTTTATAGCAAAGGGCCTATTGCCGGGCCAAACTCTACCTTCCGTTCCTTTAAGAATTAGAGATCCATCCTCAATACTACTCATGAGAAATTGGAAAACCCCTACTTGTTCTCTGGTTGGGTGTAATGGTGCAAGTTTAGCTGTTAGGTTATTGTTGAGAAAGTGCAAGGCTTCGCCTGTAAAATTTTCTGCCATTAGAGAACTTTGTCCCCTTTCTTGCGTTGTGGTAGCGGCGCGATACTTTACATTGTGTATTGCCCGTTCTATAGCAAACCTCGTTCTAATTCGCAGTCCGTCAAGCATGGCTTTCATTAATACCCATTTGTAATTGTCTTTATCGGGTTGCATATTAAACTCTCCTTCACTTTTGATTGTTGGTTATTGCTGGGGATTATGCTCCATAGTTACTGTGGAGTCAATTTAGGCAATGCCTATTTGTCTTACTGGTTTTCTATTTCAGCTTGTCTTTCTTGAAGGGATGCCATAACAGTTGCAAGTTGTGTCATTCTGTCCAGGTTCTGCCTGCCTTTTCTAAACATTTTACACGCTTCATCTGCAGCCATTTCTCTATCTAGTGCTCCTTGATTTTGTATGTACACTGGATCTCTACTATTAACCGCAACCCCTACTTCATTTCCAAATCTCACCCATTCGTTCACTGTTCTTATTAGTTTGTTGGCTTTTTGTATTTCTTGAACAGGAATTGGAAATGTAATGTTATCTTTGCTGACTACAAACATTTGTTCTTGCCTGTTTGCTGTATTAAATACCTCGCCTGTAACTGCCCAACCGCCTTCATATGCTCCAGTATCTGGGCTTTTTACAATAATATTTTTATCTCCGTTTTGTACCTTTGCCTCAGCAAGTCTAGTTTCAAGTGGTTTGATAGTTTCTGGTGGTTTAGGAAAGCGCTTATCATGAAGGTCTTCAAGAGTTTCTAGTGCTTTGTTTATTGTGTGGTTTTGTGATGTATCTCGTGGGTAGTGTTCAAAAATTTCAGCTTTTGCTACATGTATGTTTACTCGTGCATATGCTGGCGCATTAAGTCGCTGAGCAATTTTGAGCTCTTCGGTTGGGTGTACTTTTACACCCATTTCCCTAGCTATATCTACCCAAGTATCTATTGTGCGTACGGTGTCATTTGCGGCTTTTACTTCGGCCTCGGTTGCTGTAATCCGCTTTACAACTGGACTGCCTTGGGTGGGGTTGTCTAGGTAAAATACGTGTGGTTCGTTAGGCATTCTGCCTCTTATTATCCAACCGCCTTCAAGTTTGGAACCATCGGGTTCGTTTCTCCACAGCACTACTGTATCCCCCACTTCTACTTCTGGAAGTCGCCTTTCTGGTTTTGGTTTTTCGAATTCCATTGCAATACTCTCTAGGTATTCTGGTGGTACTTCGCTTGGCAACATAATTCAATTATGGGGTTTGTTTGTCAGCTATGCAATTGTTTACCGCTATTCAAATGAAAATGTATTTGATTTACCTCTTGCCTGTTTCCCCCATTTGTGAGGATTGTGTATTCTGTTTTGTCCCAGCCAAGTTCTAAGACAATTTCTTTTGCTACTTTATAAATTTCAGATATGTATTCGTAGTCGTTTGGTTCTAGACTAGTAATGTTTTTTATGGATTTTTTTGGCACTAGTAAGATATGTTTTTCCCAAAACGGTTTTGGATGCCAAAAAGCTAGTACTTTGTCGGTTTCTTTTATTCTTTTTACTGGAAGGAGTTTGGAAAGTGGTGTTCCAAATGCAATTCCTGCGATTAAATCGCCTAGCGGTGTTTTTGCTAGTTTGAATAGTTGGTTAGAGAGGTTCATTTTTATTCTGAGTTTCTTGTTTTAAATTGTTATCTGTATTGTGACTTTGCAAATCTAGTATTCCTAGTTCGCGCTCTTGCTTATTAAAATTTTCATCGCTAAGTATATTATTTATGCTGTCTATATGGTCCGTAGCTCTTCTTATAATCTTGTCTCTGTAATCATTTCTTTCTGTTTCTGTAACTTTAGGCCTAAACAAGTATAGATCCATCAAGCTGTTATCCTCTTTGAGAAATTTGACTTTAACCCTGATATTTATGTAGAAAGCCCTTGCTAACTCCAGTGGTCTCGCACTTAAAAAGTTGGTTATTGCTTCAGTTTCATATTTAAGGGAAATGTGATTTTCGTTATCAGGTTTCGCTATTTTTTTTTCAGCAATGAGCTGGTTGTACACTAACTCTTCAACGAAGGCTTGACTGAGTCTTTTCTTATCCCTAAGTTCAAGCTTATCTAGCAATTTCTCCTGTATAACTTTCCAAAAGATTATATTAGCCAGGAAGCCTCCTATAAGGGATGCGAAAAAGTTTGTGTTTATGCCTTCCCAGACTTTAGTTAGTATTATTATGATTCCTTCGGTTGGATCTGTGGGCATTTATATTTTTATATGTATGTGCCTTTTGGTGGCAAGTCGTCACTTAGTTCCTATGGCACCCATACTACTAAATTCGCTTCGTTTGCTGAATCGTTTGGGGTACTCATCGCTTCGCTAGAGTACATCCAAATCTCTAAGTTCGAGTACTCGTCGAGGTATCTGGTGGCGATTCGTCACTTCGTTCCTATCGCACCCCAATCGACTAGGCTCACTTCGTTCACCAAGTCGCTTGGTGAGCCCACCTGGGATCGAACCAGGGACCTCCACAATGTCAATGTGGCGCTCTAACCATCTGAGCTATGAGCTCTTAGCTTTTCTTTTTGGGGCTAAGGACTTTGTCTATTAAGCCGTATTTTAGTGTTTCTTCGGCAGTTAACC
>JBPOHY010000126.1:0-4592 GCA_052035055.1 candidate division WWE3 bacterium
TCGGACTGAAAGATGAAGAAGACAATGATGCGTAGTTTATTTATATACATCGCGGGTACCGCAATAATCTTTTTAATATTGTTTTTATATAAATCCCCACTTAAAACGCCAGTTCCTCCCACAGTGACTCCCAGCAAGGAAACATATGGGTTTCCTAAAAACCGTACTATAGCTACTTGGATATGGGTTTCACCAAAAGAATTGGGGTCTCAAAATATGCAGAAATTAATCACTCGTGCCAAAGAGGACGGCATAAACACTATATATATAGACATCAGTCAGTTTGTGGATATTTATGAAATACAAGATAAAAATAGTAGGGATACCGAGATGAATTTATTTGATTTAGCAGTTGAAGAATTTCTCGTAACGGCAAATGCTAATGAAATAGCTGTACACGCGTTGAGCGGAAACACAAACTGGGCAAGGCCGTCTCACAGTTATATACCAAAGCTTCTACTCGATTACGTCATCGACTTTAACAAAAAACATACTCAAGGATTTGCAGGAATCCATTTTGATATTGAATTTTATAATCAAGGAAATTATTTAGCTAACAAAAATTTATACGACCAGGAGTTTGTAGAGTTAGTAAAGAACCTAAATGCAAAGATAATAAAAAATAACTCCACAGGGGGTAAGAATTTAATAATGGGGCTGGCAATATCATTTTGGATGGATATGCCAACGCTAGGAAAACTTGCTAAAGAACTTAATAAAACCCCGGGGAATTACTTTGCAATAATGGCATATAGAAATAAGGTTACCGGAAGCGATAGTGTAATAGAATTAGTAGAAAACGAGCTCGACTATGTAGAGGAAAATGCACCAAATGTAAAAATAGTTGTTGGCCAAGAAACTGATGTCGGCGAGGGTGCTAAAACAACTTACCGTGGAAAAACAAAAACAGAATTAAAAAAGAACACAATTGATATTGCGGAGAGACTAAGTACTTACAAAGCGTTCGAGGGAATCGCTATCCACCACTTTTACAGTTATATAGAACTAGCGGACTGAGACGGGGTAGGCTTAGGAAGTATTTTTGGAGCCACACGCTCCATCACAGAATTCAAATTCCAGGCCGTAGTCCAATCATACTTTTGACAGACCTCTGACATGACGTCTGCGTATGCCAATGCATACTTTATGCGTTCTTGCATCTCGGGAGTAATTTTGGCATCAGCTAATTTAGCTTGTAAGTTCGTTTGTTCCAATTCTAGATACTTACCTAGATTTTCGGCTTTAGAAGACGGCGTATTGTGATTTTCAAGATAGTATTGGCGAGGTATACGTAAGGCATCCTCAATAATTCTTAAATCCTCAGGTTTAATATTTCTAGTTTCGATAAAGTCCAATACACTTTCGTGCTGCATAAGCTCCGCAATTTCGGGGGGAACTTCACTAGGCGCAACAAAAGGTAACTCAGTATCTAATGGAGGCGGTGTAGATTGTTCTAGATTTGGAGTTGGCGTGGGAAACATATAGCTTAACTCAGTAATGCGTTTTCAATATACAAAAAAACTATGTAAACCACAATGAGTAGGGCGGCTTCAATTTTGCCAAGTTTTTTGCCGGTAATAGAAAATAGGTAAAAAAGCAGTAAGGTAGCGAGCAAAAATAATACGGAGGTAAAACCCAAATCTCCATCTTTATTTATAGGACTAATTAAAGCTGTAACGCCTAGAACGAGGGTAGAATTAGCTACAACACTCCCCACTATATTTCCGAGAACCTCGCCTTTATGATTTGTCTTGATTGCCTTTAGGCCAAACACCAGTTCCGGCAAAGAAGTACCTAGAGCGGTTACGGTAATACCTATAAAAATTAACGGCAAATTAAGTAGAACACCAATATTTTCGGCGACCTTAACTAGTCCACTAGCTGACATTAAAAGTACTAGAACGGACATGAAAAAAATGCAGAATTCTTTATATACCTTTGTATTGTGAAGATTATTAACTAATGCCTCTAGAATAGTATTACGCCTTAACACTAGGGTAAGATAAAACAAATACGCCACCAGTAATACCAGCGCATCAAGTCTTGATAATAAACCGTCACGCAATAACACAAATGGAAATACACCAAAAAACACTGTGTACAATAGGTCCTTATTCTTGATTATTTCTTTAGTAGAAATACTACCACCTACCAACAAGGGAATAGCCAATATTATGGTTAAATCGGCAATATTAGACCCCAATACGTTGCCATAAGAAAGCGAAGGGTTTTTATCTAGAGCAGAGATTACACCCACTAAAAGTTCGGGTAATGATGTGGCAAAGGCAATGACTAAAAAGCTAATTGTGTATTCAGAGATATTATAAAATCTAGCTAACCTAGCCGAAGACTTAATTAACCAGGTTGTCGCCTTAACCATTAAAAGGCACAGTAGAACAACACAGATAATATAGAACAGTAGTGTCATGAATTAAGTATGCCATCAAAAAGGGTTTGTTGGAATTTTTTTAGCCAACCACATAAATATCATAAGCCTAGTGCTATAATTTCCTCATGGAATACGTAGATGTGGTTAATGAGCAAGACGAAGTTATAGATACCGTTTCTAAGCAAGAAGCGCATGAAAAGGGGTTACTCCACAGAACGGTCATAGCTGAGATAATTAACACCAGAGGAGAATTTGTACTAGTACAACAATCCTCTGACAGACAAGACGCTGGACAGTTTGTGAGCCCTGTTGGGGGACATGTAGAGGCGGGAGAATCAGAGGAAGAAGCAATCAAGCGGGAAGCAAATGAAGAATTTGGTTTAGCAGAAGTTACTTGTAAACTTATTGGTAAAGAAATATTTTACAGGGAAGTAAAAGGTAGAAAAGAAAACCACTACTTTGTGCTATATGAAATTCATAGCGATGCCATCCCCATACTAAATGAAGAATCCGTAGGGTTCGAGTATTTTTCAAGAGAAAAATTAGCTCAAGAAATTAAAACAAAACCAACAAAGTTTGGCGATGCCTTTATTTTTGTCATCAAAACATTTTATCCCGAACTACTAAGTTAGATAAATCTAAGAAAAAATCGTGGAACCTTGCTCGGCAATAAGGGTGTTCCATAAAAACCCAATATTATTTATTTAGAATAGAAATAAGTCATCTGGTGGACCATAGCGGAATATGAGCTTGCTCGCTCATTTCATTCGCTGCGCTTCCTCGTACAATTGCCTTCGGCAATAGTCGAACCACTTCGTAGTTCGCCCACCTTAGATCACAAAAAAAATACGTCCACCTCTGGCGGACTTAATTTTTCTGGTGGACCATAGCGGAATCGAACCGCTGACCTCTTCAATGCGAATGAAGCGCTCTACCAACTGAGCTAATGGCCCTTTCTGGTGCACCCGGAGGGACTCGAACCCCCGACTTCAACGTCCGCAACGTTGCGCTCTATCCTCTGAGCTACGGGTGCAAAAAAGTGGTTTAAACAGGGTGTATTATACTTCTTTAGTCCTTAAGAACAAAGCGTGGATAAAAGTTTAAGAGTAGTGGGCTATTTAGAACTGGAACGATTAAAGTCGAATTTGTCCTTAATATAGTCAAAAAAGTTGTCTACAAAGTTTTCTGGTTCAGATTCAAGGTAAATAACGCGGGAATTCAAAACGTCCATAAGCTTTTCACGATCTGCTTTTTTAAAGTGGATAAAAATCCTCTTGGGCATACGGTCTCTTGCGTCTACAAGCATAAGCTCCTCACCATATTTTGTTGTAAAGAAAAAACTCTGAAGTTCATCCCAATAATACATAATGTCAGAAACTTTTATTCCAAAATTACTAACCTCATAGCTAACTTTTGGCGGCGCCATAGTAGAAAAAACATATGACATAAAAAATACGCTCGCGATAACTAAGATCAAAAAAAACTCCTGCATTACTGCAAATAGTAAGGCAAAAACTATACCAATAATCATCAGGTTCTTTTTTAGCTTGGGATCCATAGAATTACTATTATGTGGAACTTCTGCCGACCAGCTCAAAAAAACCTCTTTTGGCATGGCGGTATCACGAAGTGGAACGGTAGGGTGTACCTCAGCACCTTGAGGTGCGCTAGGACTAGTGGATTCCTGCATTATCATCTTTTTTAGTTTTGAAAACCCCATCGCCATCTTAAAAATAGTATACAACAAATAACACATTTTGCTCTACTAAGTAACGGTTTTGCAAAGAGTCCTATAGCATGATATGCTACACCTTAACATTATTTTAAGGAGTAACTATGCTACCGATACCACTTCCCGAAAGCTTTTTTTACCTGACGGAGTTTCATAGATTTTTCGCGATTTACCCTACAATGCTCGCCACACTTACAGCAGTTACGCTTTTAATACTGTGGGTACCCGGATACGACGAGTTGTCAGGCGAGCTAAAAGAAACAGCAAAAAGGCGCATCCTAACAGGGCTTGTAATGCTGGCTTTGGGCGTATTATCTTTGCTTTTTGGCTTGTACATTTGGGTGCCGTTAACACTGCTCGCGGCTGGGGATTTTTTGGTAATTCTCTATAAAGGCGGGGCAATTGCATTTTCCATGATAAAAAAACCCCAAAAAGGAAGGTAAGAAATGAAATCAAAACGTTTTTGGTTAG
>JBPOHY010000200.1:0-3782 GCA_052035055.1 candidate division WWE3 bacterium
GACAGCGAGTTGATTAATCTAGTAAAAATTCTAAACTCAACAATGCCCTTTGAAGAACTAAGCAAAAATCTGGCAAATTATTCTTTTAAGTAGAGGTCAATATACCTCACAAATATGCTAGCACAGCTAGGCTAGTGTTAAAATTCATACATGATATTTGTCCTTAATAGAAAAATAACCCCACAAGAGTTTAGTCAAGCCCGCGAAATATATGACGACTACATCAAAACCGTCATCGATACAGAAAGAAATATCTTGGCAGTAGGCGGTGAATACCATATAGACTGCGAAGAGGTATTGTTAAAAACAGGCAGCAGGCAAGAAAATTTATATGGGGGAGGCTACAGG
The DNA here is from genome assembly GCA_052035055.1 of candidate division WWE3 bacterium. GTDB lineage: Bacteria > Patescibacteriota > WWE3 > UBA101185 > UBA10185 > JBPOHY01. The sequence goes on from JBPOHY010000200.1 coordinate 349, forward strand.
GTTAGTACAAAAGAAATAGAGTACATGGCAATGAGCAATTTCAAACCAGCCCTGAATAAAACAACTTATGAAATTACCGACACTGCCATAAAAGAACAACTTTATAAACTAACCAAGGAATTCTTAGAAATATGAATAGAGATAAACAATTTGTAATAGACTCGATAAAAATGGACCTGTACCGCGTAATTACTGCGGCTGGGGACATAAATAAAAATTTGGCAAAAAAATCGGTAAAAGAATTTTTGGAACACGCCGATAAAGATTTTGACAAGATAAAGCTTACCCAGCACGAAAAAAAACTGCGGCTCCAACTGTCCAACCTGGCGCAAAAGTTAAATGAGCTCGAAGACCCACACGTACGCCTACGCTGGACAGAAGACATAATGACAACAAGGTGTCGCTTATAGTTGCGCATGAAAAAAGAGGGCCAAGAGTTTATAAAAAACTCAACGACCCTCTTTGCACTAAAAACCTACAAACTCCCTTCGCAACTCAAAGTACGGACCTAAGAGTTTAGGGCTTAAACCCAGTTCGGTAGATACAAAGTTGAACAAAAGCCTAGGAAAACCACAACCACCGCATGGGTTTGGAGCCTTTTTACTCAATTCAATGTTCCCACCAAGCATATAACTAGAAATATCGTGTGCGGGCATATCCCAAACTTGAAACTTAGGCAAAGTAACAGTCTCCTTATTCCAAGTACAACCTAAATGACCTCCAGGCATTCCGTCACCGCGAGGATCAGACCCGACACCCACTTTTAGATACAATTCGGCGCCGGGTTGTCTAAAACACCTCCAAAAGTCATCGCCAGCTATAGTATTGGCCCAGCGCTGGGGAGTGTTTCGCATGGCAAGACAGGCAGCTTTAAGTGCCAACCAGTAGTGGAGTCTTTTGGCTATATTAGGCGCATCTCCTCTAGGAGCCATGTGCCATTCGATAAACTTGTCCACCAACTCTTCGAACTCAAATAGTTCATCACCGGTGAAGGCCCCTGGGCGATTAAAAAACGCCGTTTGTTCCGGATATGGATTAACTACTACGCCTGGAAATACTGATTGGAGGGCGTCTATAAGATTGAGAGCATTGCTAAGATTACCTTGGTGAAGAACCATGTTAAAAAGCGTAGGCACCCCCGCTGCAGTGAGTACGTGAGCAGCGCCAATCGCCTCGTATGCCTTTTGACGTTGCCCATAGTAGGGGTTTTTTGCGCGCAAAAGCTTAAGCTCTTCTATAAGCTTTTGTTTTGACAACCCAGCTAAGTAAAAATGTGCTCTGGGCTTTCAAAATCATCGGCGCTTAGGGCCACCAGGTGAGGAGGGGTTTGTAAAACCTGCGCAGCCCACTTAGGGTCTAAAAACCGACGCCCTGTGGTGGTTAACGTAACACTAAAACCCTCTTGTATAAGCTGCTGGATTATCCAAGCTATCTCTTTGTGCATTTCGGGATTTCCGCCAAAGAGATTGACCTCAAGTTTTTGCTCTTGCCAAATTTTTACCAAATCTTCTGCTACCGCCGACGGAATCCTAAACCTAGCGCAATAGTCTGGGAAGATATCGGCTAAAAACTGCTCCCTGGCTAACCGTGTACCCTTAGCGGTTTGCAACACGCCACGCACCAAATAGTCTGCGGGGGCTAGCTGTGGAATAATTCCCTTGTTAGAAACAAAGGCAATTGGGCAATCATATTTGCCACCAGTCAAAACACCATTTACTTGCTGGACACACGCGTGGTCACAAAGGCTCGCCTCTTCGCCCTGTTTGTTGTGAGCGGCGTTCACATCTAGCTGTATGCCAGCTATTGATTCGCTAACAAAACCTAAACCAAGTAAGCTTCGAGTTTGCATTGTCTTCTCCTATTATTTGTTAAAGTGCAAAAAAAATCCCGCTTTTGCGGGATAACATAAACGGGCTACGCCACATAGTGCGCTCGCCTTTTTTTGTAAGTATTGCGTAGGTGCATAACTTTCAAAGATAGAGCCTAAGGTATTTAACAAGCTTACACAAGCACAAATTCCCTATTCCTGTAAAATTTGCTCCCAAGAGGTAACCTCCTCTTTGAGGGCATTATATCTAGCCCTGTCTAAACCGTATTTAATATCAAGAGTATGTCTTTCATCCTCGGATAACTTTAGTTCCTGCTCAAGACGGTCTAGTACGGTATATCTACGAACAATGTTATTTGCACCTTTTAACGCCGCCGGACGAACAGGTCTAGTAGAATTTTCAAGTTTTTTGGTTACATTTTCCTCCAGCCTGCGCCTTAGACTGCGCGGCGTACCTGGATCAACTAAATATATATGCCCGGTCTCGTCTTCTATAATAAAATTTGCTTGATTTGTATCAATGGGAACCCTAAACCTTACGGTAGCCCGCTTAGCCCGATACACAATGTTGATAAGCTCGTCTCTGTGCTTAAGAACAAACTCTTCCCTTTGGGGCTTGCTTAGGCCAGAACCCGCTTCGCGCAAAGTTTGTCCCAAAATTTCCCGTTGGATAATATAATTAGTCGGATTGCCTGTAAGCCGCTCATGACCGCGTACAAACACAGTATCAACCAGGGAATCACCAAAAATTTCTTTTAGTTCCTGGTACTGCTCATTTAGAGATTTGAGCGCTTGTGCTGATTTTAAATATTCCAAACGATCCTGGTCTTTTACTTCGATAATCCCCTCCTCAAGTAAATCTTTGTCAATTGGATTTACTTCTTTTACAACATACCGTTTACCGTTTTCTTCAAAGCGAGAGACTATTGATTCTTTTCCCATACCTACATAGGATTTGAGGTTAGATTCATCAAAAGGCACCTGCGAGTTTTCACTTAGCATTTCAATGGGCATCGCAACTCAATTATAGCTGACCTGTGTCTGCAAAGTTAACATCGTGTTTTCTTTGCAATAGGTCCTTAGCGATATCGTGCAACTCTGCAGCAAATTCCTGGGGCACGGCAGCAAGATCCTTCAAGACCAACTCGTAATCATTGTCTTTATAATTTATTTTGAGCAGGGCTCTATAACCGTGGTTATCAGCCAAATCATACTGGGCATAATTAAACTTAAACGACTTAGTAAAAGTAAGCTTTTTCATAAAAATCCTTTATTAAATTAAATAAAATGGAAAAGAGATATTAAGTTAAGCTGCAACAACAGAGTTTAAAAGAAAAGTACATGCGCCTATTTTAACACTTACTCTAAATTAGCTAAAACATACATCAAGATAATTCCTGCTATAAAAAGACAAAACGATATAAGCGACTTCTTAAAGCTGGTTTCGCGTTTGAGTTCGGGTATAAGGTCGGACGCCGAAACATACAAAAAGCTACCCGCGGCAAAGGGGAGTAATAAACCAACGAGTAACGGCACCGCGCCAAAAAACAAATACCCAACCAAGCCACCGGCAACCGAGGTAACAGCAACCCCCAGGTTATACAAA
>JBPOHY010000144.1:0-2105 GCA_052035055.1 candidate division WWE3 bacterium
CGGCATACTTGGCTGTTAAGAATAGGCTTTTTACATTTGTATCTATAACCCTATCTAGCTCGGCACCCTCTAGGTCTTCGACTGGCTTTTCGGAAAAAGATCCAGCGTTATTAATTAACACGTCAAGGGAGCCAAAAGAATCACAAATCTGTTCAACAGCCATAGACACATCTGACTCATTTGTGACATCCCCAGTTATCAAAATAATATTATCCTTGTGAGTGTCTACCAGCCCCGACAAGTCTTCTTCGAAACTGCGGGCCATCAACCCAACGCGCGCGCCAGATACCAACAAAGTTTCGGCAATAGCTAAGCCGATTCCCTTTGAAGCACCTGTAACCAAAACCGAATATTTATCCATACCGTCAAGCTTTTCGGGTTGAGCGATTCTTTTGGTTAGTATTAACCTGAGTGTACGCAAAATAGATTTCATATTTAAACTTTTGATATCCCTCTTTCTCGCGAGGCAATGTCTCCTCGCTCTAAATAAAAATTGTACATTCTCATTGCAACACTTCTCCATGTGTTTTGTCTACCGTGTTCAAAGTTTGTTTCCTCGATTTTTTTAATTTCGGGAGTTTCTTTATTGTGTAAAACGTAGTTTATTTTATTTGTTAATTCTTTGTCATCGTATGTTTCAACACAGTAACCATTTACACCATCTTTTATCAAGAGCGGCAATGCGGTATTGTTGGCAACCACACAAACACGCCCTTGGCTTAGACCTTCGTGCACAACATTACAAAAGCTTTCCCATTTAGCCATATGCACCATCATTTGAGCGTGCTTAATCATATAAAACTTATCAACGCCCGTAATGACACCCAAAAAGAGTACACGGTCCTGTAAGCCTAATGATGCAATTAATTCCTCGAGCTCATCCTTGTAATCTTTTTCTCCAGGTTTGCGCTCTATTGGCCCTACAATGACAAACTTAACGTCTTTGTCTACATTTACTAAAGCTCTTATGACGGTTTCATAATTTTTGATTACATACACACGACCTATTTGGATTAAATAGCGACCCAAGCCCTCAACTTGTTTTTTTATAGCTTCACTAGCTTTAGCTTCTAAGTCCAAAAAAGCCTCGTCCTCGAGTCCATTGGCAATAACAACAACCAAGTTCTTACGCAAACCGTGTTTAATCATTTCTGCCTTTTCCCACTCAGAAACTGCACGAACGCCATCAACCGACAAGTTGATTACCAAAGCACCCAGCGTGTAGTGGTATAGCATTTTTGCGATTCTAATATGTAGAGGGAAAATACTCCATTCCGGATTAAAACCACCATGTGGCGTCAAAAAAAGCTTGAATTTCTTTTTTCCTACAATCTTTAAGCCAAGAGCGTACAGCATCAAAAATAAGTGCGGGAAGACATTGAAATTGTGTAAACAAACATAGTCAGTATTGTTCCAGTAAACTTTTGGCCAAAAACCAAAAAACCCAAATTTGTATCTTTTAACCTTAAGACCTCTAATTAGATCCTCAGGTTCAAGACAGTCCTTTTGGGTCAGCGTATCGCGCGAGGTATGCACCGTAACATCCCACCCCTGCTCTTGCAAGACACTGTAGGTATTTAGCATATTAACTTCGATACCCGCTGTAACGGGTATGAAGTATTTTTCAATTACTGCTAAGGTTTTTTTCATAATTACGAAAGCGCAAAAATTAGCGCTTTATTGCTTTTGTAGCAACAATTACTGGATATTCAGGATCCATATAGGCTAATTCATCTTTGGTTAATTCATCGCTAGCCATACCAACCCAAAAACACTGCCCAGCGAACACATTGCCGTAAGTTTTTGATTCAACATTCTCTTTACCAAATGCCTTGCCAAAGATATATTCGCACGAAGTCTTTGTAAATCTCCAAAACTGATTATGCCCAGTACCTTTACCTACACGACCTAAACAAGGCATAGTAACGAGTAATGCGCCACCTGGCTTGAGAACTCTGTAGCACTCGGCGACGGCCTTATGAAAATCGTCGATCATAACAAAAGTTTGAGTAACGATCATACAATCGTATGTGTTATCTGCTATGCCATCAAGGTTGCGCAAATCGCCATAAATAGTTGCTTGTTTATTGTTTGTATCAATATCT
>JBPOHY010000105.1:0-7237 GCA_052035055.1 candidate division WWE3 bacterium
AAATAGAGGAAAAGTATTCATACAGTTAAATACAGATGGCTCTTTTGATGTTGTACATAATAAAAAAATTGAAAAAAGAAGCAAATTTAATCCTGTATTTCCTTTAAAGAATTGTATTAAATGTGAGAAGTGTGGAAAACCTTTTAAAGCCAGTATTGCAAGAAAAAAGTATCCTTCTTATCATTGCTCAAGAAATCATGCTTATTATGGCATACCTAAAAAAACATTTGAGACTAATGTGTTCTCCTTTCTAGCAGATATTCATTTTGATAAACAATACGGGGATGATTTCGAAAAATCTGTTATTCAAGTTTATAAAGATAAGGGAAATGATATTGAAGCTAGTTTAAACGCTCTAAATGCCACTAGGAACGATTATTTGGCACAACAAGACGCAATTACTGAGGTAATCCCAAAGATATCGGAAAACCCTGATTTACTAAAGACATATATGTCAAAATACTCTTCACTTACGCAGTCAATTAAGCAAATTGATAACGAGATCGCAAGACTATCGGATAATGGTTATGAGATTAACTTATTGATCAAATATTCCAGACTGTTAGTCGAACAACCTGTTCGTTTTGTTGCAGATACGCCAAATTCCGAACTAAAGGTTGCCGTTTTTAATCTGATTTTTGAAGAACTTCCAACCTATGAGGAGATAGTTAGTCGAACAGCGAAATTAACTTATATTTTCAAGCTAAAACAATTTTCGGACACCAAAAAAGATCATATGGTGGGAAGGGTGGGGATCGAACCCACATAGCCGGTTTTTCAGACCGGTGCCTTGACCAACTTGGCTACCTTCCCAAAAGTTCAAAAATACCTAGGCATTTTATCAAGAATATGTCTATTTTAACACTCTAACTTTTAATCTAGACTTAAGTATATGCATACAGACATACCGACCTATTCAAAAGTTATATTTACGGCAATGAGTAAAAAAACCTTTTATATGCGCGAACATATTATTAAATTTGTTTTGGAACATGGATACACTCCTACATGTGCGTTTATGATGTTCTCTTACTTTTTGCTAGACACCGTAAATCGTCAAGGATTGATTTCGGCAAATAACGAACTCATTAGGCGTAGTGACGAATTATGGGTCTTTGGTGATATTTCTGACGGTGTTAAAGAAGAAATAAAGCTAGCGCGTGAGCTCAAACAACCTATTAAGTATTACAAAGTAAATTACCCAAAGCTGGATATAGAAGAAATAGAAGAGTTAGTCGCGGTTTATGAGGCATAAAAAAAGGCTCGGTGGTAAATAAATTTACACGTCCGAGCCTTAACAAACTAGTCTAGCTGTTTCCGTCTCCTCGTGAACAGGGAACTAAACCACCAAATCGATAACCGTAGGGGTCATCCAGGGCTTCCTTAACTTCATGAACCAAAATATCCCCAGGTACGTTATGAGCAGTTTTAAGTTCCCAATTTACCTTTTTGTGCTCAGCGGTTGCTAACACGGTACTCTCAGGTAGCTCAACCACGTTTCCAAGATTAGTCATAGGAAAATCTTCATTGGTTGTATCAACTAAGTAATAGTTCCCATCATTGCCCTGGTACAAGAAATTACCAATAAAACTAGAGTATAAAGCGTCAAACCCCCCGGCACCGTCTGGCACAAGAACCATCGTCAAAATCAATTGTTTAGACATATCTACCTCCTAGACGTCATGTTCTCCACGTTCCAGTTTTTCAGTTTTCGATCCAACTAACCTTAATTCGTTGGGGGCTGCAAAGTTTTCCTCCGAGGAAACTTCTCTGTGGTCTTTAACAAGTGCAACTAGGGTGGCCACCTCGGCGGCTCCGTTTAGGGTTCCCCAGTAATAATTACCTAGGTTATCCATGTACAGATATTTTCCATCCGAGTTCTTCACAGGCATGTAAGGCAAATCCTCCGTGAGTCGCGCAACAACTAACTTAATCCTGATCATCGCAGTCTCCTTAAATTGGGTGGTTAAATGTTTGCTCTATTATACTACAGGTCTACGGGGTTAGCAATTGCTAAAAGGTTGGTTTTTAACTGGGGTTGACTTGAAAAAAGGTAAAATTCCACGTGGAATCACAAAATTACTGGAGCGATGGACCGGACTCGAACCGGCGACCTTCTCCTTGGCAAGGAGACGTTCTACCAACTGAACTACCATCGCATACCTCGGGCTATTATAGCATTTTGCTAACGTTCGTCGAGATGCTGATTGCTATGAGTTGCCAAATGTACGCAGTTATGTTAGGATCACGAAGACATTTCAACATATCTAGATAAGGAGTACATTGCCATGAAATTAACGATAAAGTCATCGACCAGTACTGTTCTTGAATTCTCCGGTGGGAATGCGCTTGTTGCGTCTGCTGGTAAAAAAGCAAAACTTTTATTGCCCGAGGGATATCAAGTTCACATTCAAGAATCTTTAGTTCCAGAATTCTCTCTGGATGACAGGTATCTGGTAGCGTTCTCACGCAAAACACCGAAGGCCGCCTTCGTGATGGTTGACCAAAACTTTAAACAGGTACTCGTCGTGAATCTGGCAACTGATCATGAGACCTATCAAACCCAGATTCTTGAGTCTTTTGACAAAGACGCGGATTATAAAAAAGGCATCACTTTATGGGCAGAACTAATTCAAGAACTTTATGAAAACAAAGAGGAGTACCCAACTGTTAATAAAGCCATTGGACTTATCGCCCTTGCCAGTACACTAATGTCATTCAGCAAGCTGTCCGCTGAGTTGACGAGTTTCTACAACCTTGCTAAGGAAAAAGTAAAAAAGCTTTTCAGCGACGCAGGTGCAGAAATCAGTTTGGCTGAGAACGTGGACACCGTAAAGCCCGAATAAAAAGACCTTTTTTTGCTGACTCAAGTTTTTTTTAAGTAAGTACAAAGTACCTTTGCAGTTTACAAAACTCGGGGGTACTTTTTTTTGGATATAAAAATATTACAAGTATAAAAAACCCTTGGTGGGCATTCGTCACTGCGTTCCTATGCCACCCCAATCGACTAGGTTCACAATGTTCACCAAGATATTTGGTGGGCGAGACAGGACTTGAACCTGCACGGGTTTTACCCCACAACGACCTCAACGTTGCGCGTATACCATTCCGCCACTCGCCCAAAACCATAGAATTATACACTATTCCTTTTCAGAAGTTTCGAGCTCTATTGACGTTACTTTTTCATAAACCTGAGTTCCTATTTCAAATAGCGTTTGAATGTATTCGTCCCGAACCGGGCGTCTGTCTATTTTTCTTGCAGTCATGTAATGATTTATCCTTTTTAATTGTTCTGCTAGCTTATCTCTAGTCTCCTCACCAAAAAGCTTTAGCGCGAAGTCCCCGTCTTGCATTTTTAACACATAATTGACAGGTGCATATATTGTTAATGCGCGATTAACCTTATGGGGATTAATTAACCTAGATGGTGGTTCTGATGACCGAATACTATCTTCATGCGCATCCTGCTTAAGCTGTATAAATCTTCTTAGGACCTCATCACGGCCTGCTAGCTCCTTTAGTAGAGGATCATTTGCCAAAGTTTTGACTGTAATTTCAGGTAGTTCTATATCATCCTGGTAGCCAAATAAGTCATGCCTTCCAATTAAAGGCTTAAGCGCGAGGGTCTTCTTTAGTGCAGGAAGCAATGCCTGTTCTAGACAAAATTTCTCACTTTCGGTGACAGGTATTCGTTCTCTTGTAGCTTGATATTCTGGTGGCGGATAAATGTCTGCCAAACTTTCAAGCGTGTTTTGCATAGTGTCATTGTTCATATCTGAAATAATTTGGTGCCAGAGGAGGGACTCGAACCCTCACCCGCTTGCGCAGACAGCCGTCTGAAGACTGCGTGTATACCAGTTTCACCACTCTGGCAAATAGCTACTCGGTAAAAAAAAAATTACCGCACTGTGATTTTATCACTTATGCGGTATTTTTCCCTTATATTCACTGTTCATACATTCTCCAGCGTACAGAAACAACTGCAGCTGCTCCTCCGAGTAGAAGGGCAATTACCAACAAGCGAGCAAAGTCCATTTGATTTGCTGGCAAAATCTCGGCCACTTCTTTTAAAGAAAATGCACCTACAACAGATAATATAAGAAAGAAGTCTCTCGCGGCAGGAATTTTTGCATATATATGCACTGCCAAATAGCTACCAATTACAACCAGAATCCAAACCGTTACGTGTATTAAATGGATGTTCACAGGTATACTCCTTTTCCTAGCGTACAGTAGCGGACTAAAAACTCAAGTGCCCGCTTAAAAGAAAATAGTTGATTTACTAGTATAGTAGCCTTTTGAAAATTTGAATGTAAAGAGTTTTGGCAAAAAAAAAGCCGAGGATATAATTAAATATATACTCGGCATTAAGCCAAAGCCTTAGTTACAAGGTAGATGACTTTTCCAAAGCAGTCATTCCATACGAAGTTAATCCCACAGGAACATTCAAAAGCCGTGTCAGCAAATTTAAATACTTATCAACGCTGGCAGTGTCATAAAAATCGTCGTAAACAGGCTGGCAGTTCTCTAACAAGTGTGTGAGGGCTTGTTGATGTGATAAATCCACCGGGCGGACCACTCTTAAATCGGTAATATTTGTACCGTTTGTTTCCGCAAATGGTCTAATTTTTTCAATGGGATAGCTTGGAGCTAAGTACGAGTTAGCTGTTTTCCAATTACTAACACCCTTTAATCTATCTAAATTTGTCACTCCCAAAACATCTGCACCACCACAAACCTCTAGAGCATATCTAGTTGCAACCGCGTCAAAATACCCTACTCTAAATTCACGTTGCCAAGGGTTATTTTCGTTATGACAATCAGGAATCTTAGCTGATAATTCAGGACTGGAGGTAACAAAAGGTCCTGCACCATGGCGCGTGGCATAGGCTCTTACTAGGCCTAGTTTTGTAACATTGCCTTTGTACCCACTTTCGGCTAAAAGCGTAAGTGCATTGTCAAAAGTAGTGGTGCTCCAAGTAGTGTACGGATAAAAGCCAAACCATTCATCTAGCAAAACACCCTGAGCCCCCTCAAAGATAACTGTTGCTTCTGCGTCTAGTATTTTCTTTAGGTAAGTTTCGTCCACAATAGTAATCATATTGCAAAAACTGAGATAAAACTTAGCGCACGCAGCTGCTAATTTTGGATCGGCCAGGATCAAAAGTTCAGAGTTAATTTCGGGTGTTAGCTCAACGGACTTTAATAGCTCCAATATTTGGGAATACTTAAGAGCTTGGATAAATTTAAGCTTAGCTTTGGATACTGCAAGGTTTGCAAGATCACCCGCCATCAAAACTTGGTCTCCAAAGCTCACAAAATCCGACATAGTTTCACCAACCCCCATACCACAACTTCCGTGCCTACCATTACCACGAATCATTTCTTTTATTCTATTTGTCGCTTGGTGGAAGGGTGTAGTGATAAGCGTTCGTCGCTCTATACTTGTGTTCTTTAATAAACCGGTGACCCCTATGTCTTCCAAATGGCGTGCTTCTTTAAGCATAGAAAGTGGATTAATTAGTTTAAACCTAGAAATATGTGTCTTCGTTCCAGGAACTAAGCTGCCGCTACCAAATTGTGCAAAGGTGTGATGCCTACCCAATGAATCAACAACATTGTGAGCAGCTTGTGCACCACCAGTGTATAAAACCACCGTTTTTGCATTCTTTTCTCGAGTTAAAAAATCTACAACACTCCCCTTTCCGGCATCACCATAAGTCAAATCTGCCACAATAATTGCATTCATCTTGCACCTCGTATAAAAGTATGGAGCCCAGTAAGCATTTAGTCTTAATGGGCTCCTTTGTATAGCTACTAATTACAGTCTTTTGCTCTTTTTACCAGAATCGGTAGTAATAGCGCTTGTCAAAACCCTAGATAGCTTGGACAATGGAGCGTTTGCTGGAATTGTAGCTAGTGCTTTTGAGATAATTCGCGTGTCGGTATCTCCAGCCCCTAATTCAATCAAATCATCCAAAGCCTCGCTTAGACTCACATTTCCTGCTGTCATCCCAATTGTTGCGCCAATCACTTCACATACCATATCTGCGTCTTCAAGCTTAATGACGTTTTGCCCCAAGAGACGTTGCCAATGTCGCCAAATATCGGGGTCTTCGCCGTGATTAGTTGAGGCTGGGATAATATGGAAGTAGTGATATCGCCGTTGCAGGCTTTTGATAACTTCTTCCACTGGAATGTTATTCTGAATAGTGTCGCCAATTACAGCCAGTACCTCGTCTTTCTTAACATAGCTGTAAGGGATTTCGTCACCAATGGTGAATAAATATCCTTTTTTGCGTCGCTTATTCCAACAGTCAATATCTGTGTGTCTGTCCATAAAGTACATTGCTAGTTCGTAAGACTCAGTAATATGGCTGCCTCCACCTCCTTCTAAAAAGATCGCGCGCAATTGCTCGTCGATTCGGTTGTCAGACTCAAACTGGCCAATCTGCAACGGCACATGGTCACATGTAGCGTCACCAAAGGCGCAAACCAGTACTTGCGGATCTTCTACATAACCATTTCTTAGCAAGAGGCTAAAAAGTCCGGGAAGCTTGGTTTGCATAACTTGAGGTATCCGCTGCATAGAACCGGTTTCATCAAACAGTACTGCGATTGCGTTAGATGTTGGATGCTCATCGCTATCTCGGCTTTCGCGTATTGCGATCCCATAAGGGTTCAAAAGATCGTGGGCAACCCAGCTGCTTCTTGGCTTGCTGGAGACCTTGTCAGAATAGTCAAATGTCTTTTTTCCAGTCCTTTTGCGTAATTCTTTTGCTTCTTCGTAAATGTCTGTACTCCAACCACCACCACCCATGATGTTTACTCCTTTTTTGCGGGCATCGAAAACAAATGAAATGTTTTCGGACCCCACAACTGTTCGATCAAATTGTCAAATTCATGCAGCAACTCCCATGCAGACGATGGGCGCATAGATGGCGTAACAAGTACGCAACCTTCTATAAAAGACCTGATTTTTTGCGGAACGCTAATAGGCATTTTATTTGTGATAGGGTCACCTCCAAGAAGATAAATCATGCTTTTTGCGGCCATGTAGATGTCGGCACTTGCGTCTGGAACCTCTTTACCTAAGACTTCTTTAGGGTACCAGCCTTCGTACTCAACACTTATGGCCTTGACCGGTTCGTTCGACACTGAATAACCCCAATCTATCAAAACAAGCCCATGGTCTTTAGGCAAAATCATTATGTGATCCGGTAATACCGCGCTGTGA
>JBPOHY010000096.1:0-3822 GCA_052035055.1 candidate division WWE3 bacterium
TTCCGTCAGACCCAGAGGTCCACTCGCTTGGTATTCTAACGCTTATATTCTGATGCAACTGCGCATGTTTCCACTGTGATGTATCCAATTTTTCTATTTTAATTTCAGGCTTTGAAGTTTGCGGTTGTACGACGTTTTTTGAACTAGGATTTTTAAAAATTACTGCCAGAAAAACAACTCCTATTATGATAGTGATGAGGATCAGGTTTTTCATACTACTATTATAGCAATAAAAGAACCTCCATAAGTTATTTCCCTATAGAGGTTATAGAAATCAGAAGAGCTAATAACAAAAAACTACAGTTTTTCACCACACGTTTTGCAAATACCGAGGTGAAGGCAATTTGCGCAAGTATAAAGTTCACACATACTACACTTTTGATGATCGCCCGGCCATTTATCTGTATCCTGTGTGTACCAATTCTCCCAGTCTCCTAACTCCTCAGTTCCCAGCTTTTTTGCGAAAGTGCCGCAAACATGACATTTGAACTTCCTGCCGAATACCTGCATTCTTTCGTCTTCGGCACGTTTACGCGATGCTTCTGCAGCTGCCTCTCTAAGTAAGTGCTGTTGCTCAGCAATTGCTTGCTGCTTACGCCTTTCAATTTCGTCCTGTTTGACTTTATCATTAATCCTGATTTTCCAGTCCGCCGATTTTGGATTTTTTGCTTGTGTAGGAGGCCGCGTTCCTATAAATACTAATATTACTATTACGCCGATGAACATGATGCCGATGCACGCCAAAAGAAGAAAACTATTTATAAGTGAATCCATAACATACTCCTTTTTAATTTACTGGTGAGCTATTTGATAGAATATATCAGCTTTAAGTCAAAAAGTGAAGGCTATGAGTTAAAAGACTTAATTTTGAATGTAAACGGGCGCTATGTCCATATGGCCCCCGGGCTTAACGCTAAGCCGACAGCTTGCTAGTTTATACTTTTCTGGCAAGTTTTGGATTTGTGTTGATACCTCGTTAATACGTTCACAAAGTTCAAATGGAGGGATTTTTGGATAACCCTCTACCAGCAAGTTATCAAACTTACTTACGCGTTGCAGTTCATCAAAAAGTAGTGTTACCTCTAAAGAAGCCGACATATCTTCTTTACCAAAGTGCGAATAGAGTTCTCTTAGAATACTTATTAAGATCTCGTTGAAAACGTCATTTTGGCTATTTTGTGGATCTTCCATTTATTTATTATATACCTCAAGGAAGGCTATAGGTAGGTTACTCCTTAGAGTCCACATATTTTTTTGCAATTTTAACTGCGATGCTACCACCGGGTATTAAAACACCTGCTGCATCGGCACCTAGGTCAAATAAAAAGTTTTTATCCAACATTTTTCCCAGATATTCCTTAAAGACCCTATCACCTACACTTACTTCGCCTGTCAGTCCATCTACCTGAATAATTGCTTCCTTAGCTTTTGATTTCCACAGGTATTTAAATGCGTAAACTGGTCTGTAGTATAAATCCACGCACTCAACTCTTAGGGTTTCCTCAAGTATTTTATCGGCTTGAATCCCCTTAATCATTTTCGCAAGTGCGTCTCTCATTATCGCCGAAATCCTAACCTGTGGCGGTATTAAAATCGAGCCTTCTCCGGCTTCTTTCTCAATAGAGTCATTTACTTGTTTTGGAGACAACGACAAGTATTTCTTTAAATCTTTATTGCTTTTTCCAGACACGCCGTCAACTAGAACCTCTTCGTGTTCATTTTGTTGGCAATGCTCTAATACCTTTAAATGAATATGACCATTATTGACCTCAAATTCTGTATCAGCGTAGTTCACTGACTTTACCTCATCCCCACTGACAGGTACCTCATAACCGGTGTTTCGTTCATAAATGTATTTGGCATTAGCTACAAGATGCCAAAAGGGTTCGTACCTGTATTCTTTATATACAAGTTCAAAGTCGTCATCCTGCGGCTTGTTTAAGAACCCGACAAGCTTTGGGATTGTCCCAAAAGCATCTAATTTCTTGTTCCATGCCTTAGTTTGGGCGTCGTCAAAATTTAATTGTTTTGGAAATATTAGTACGCGCTGATCTGCAAAAGTTAGTTCCACAGGCATATTTTACACTTGATTTGGTTTATGGTGAAATTTTACTCGTCTAGTAAAGCATAATGAATTGCTTCTAATCTTTGAGTGGCTAAAAGCCACAAATCTGCAGAATCCAATTCACCCGCCTCAAGGTCACGCTTTTGCTTTTGTATAAAAGGCAACATTTCTCTATCGCCTTTATTCCGCGCGAGAGAATCTGTGAGGGCCTCTTTAGCTAAACTAATTATTCTGGGATCCTTGTTTTCTATTAGGTTAAAGACTAAAGGGTCGTCGTTCCAAAATACATTCTCTGGTTTGAGTATTCTGCGTATCTCTTGTTCTGTAAAACCTACTCTTTCGGCGACATCTGCCAAATTATCAATCTCCGCATCTTCGGGGCGGTCTCCATATATGATTTCCATATTTAAATTTTACTATGCAAATTGTGTTTGTGAAGTGGCATTTTTTTAATAGAGCTTTACACTCGTAGTATGATTCGTATAGTAGCTAATTTATGAAACCAAAAAGATACATAAAAAATATCTTAAAAATATCAGCGATTGTTATCGTAATAAGCACTCTTGTGGCTACTGTTATGCTGTTTGCAAGTTTTATTTCGCAAAAAGCCTTTAGAAGACAAACGCCAACCTCTTTTAGGAACTTCACATATAATGGCGATCAATATACATTTTTAGAATCTCATAGCTTTTCAAGTAACCAGGACGAGCGAGCAGTTTTTGAACTCATAAATGGTGATACACGCATTGGGTATGTTACAGTTGACTCGAAAATAGGAAATGTTGAAGATGCCTTGAGTAGTTATGACAGTTATAAACCATCTAAAGTTGGAGATATTAAGGGATATTATGTGCACAAAGACGTACAAGGTGAAGGACGCATAATCCCTACAGATTCGTTTATTTTTCAAAGGGAATCACGGACATTTACCGTTACATATATGGTGTACGGCAACGATTTCTTTTTTCAGCGTGACCCATTTTTATGGTACTCATTACACGATTCGGTCAGCAACATATCGTTTGCCAGTTTGAAAGATAGTGGTACTGATGATGTAAAACATTACAGTTCCCCGGATCTAAGCTTTGATGTCTTAAGCCCATTTTATCTAGAGTATTACAGTTATTACAAATATAGCGGGTCGAGTTTTCAAATAAAAGGTTCGGGAGGATTTGAAAATATAGGAAGTTTAACAATAGATGTTAAGCGTCAAAACTTGCCAAAGTTGGATCCAACTGGCTGGGAAAGTTTTGATTATAAAGGGTATCCAGCCTATAAAAACGGTGATAATGGTGATATTTATATAGATTTAACGTCTAAGCATGTTCACATATATGCTGCGCAACCTACCAAATATGCGATCGAGAATACAAGGATGTATAAGAGTCTTCTTGATTCATTAAGATTTTAATTGGGTAAAACTTGACTTCACATACTCGTATTCCACGTGTGTATTAAAACTCCAAAAGGACCTAATGGGTAAATTTTCATGACGTACTGTATATCCTAAATTAATGGCCAAAGGTATAAAACCGTCTGATTCAAAGGTTCCAACAAAGGGCTGTGCATCTGTAATTAAATTAATAAAGCTGGCTGGAATGATATGCATCCCAATATAGTTTTTCTTAGTATATGCGGGGCATGTTGTAT
Organism: candidate division WWE3 bacterium; assembly: GCA_052035055.1. Lineage (GTDB taxonomy): Bacteria > Patescibacteriota > WWE3 > UBA101185 > UBA10185 > JBPOHY01. Next base: position 3,716 of record JBPOHY010000096.1, read on the forward strand.
AAAAAATGCGTCCGGACTTAGTACTTGTTCCTACAATGGAATTTTTGCAAACTAGAATATCAGTAGGTATGCCGGCTAAACTTATGTTTACAAAAAGAGTTAATGCC
>JBPOHY010000206.1:0-4773 GCA_052035055.1 candidate division WWE3 bacterium
AAATCGCTTATGCTTAGGGTTTTAGCTACCATAGTCAAAAAAACAAACCCAAGCCCAGCATTAAAGATATTTCCCACGCTCACCAGAGAAATATTTTTTAGAGACTTATCCATTCATGCATTTTATCACTTATTTCGAGCGGGATAAGCCCTACCCGGCGAGAAAGAGGCACCAGCCTCATTTCGAGCGGGATAAGCCCTACCCTGCGAGAAAGAGGCACCAGCATCATTTCGAGCGGGATGAGACCCTAGGCATTAGCCCACTGATGGTTGTACCAACGTATTGCGCTGAACTGCGCGTCGCGTGCTAAAATTTGGGTATGCGTATAGGAATAGACGCTCGCTTTTACGGCGAGGCAGGGCCTGGTAGATATACTAAGGCAATAGTTCAACATTTAGAAAAAGTTGATATTAAAAACGAATATATTGTTTTTTTAAATCAAAAAGGTTTCGAAACTTATACCCCGAGCAATACAAATTTTAAAAAGGTATTGGTTAATTCCACTTGGTACAGTTTTGAGGAACAGACAAAGTTTTTGTTCGCAGTGCTAAAACAAAACTTAGACCTTTACTATGTGCCACATTTTAATATTCCTGTTTTGTACCCTAAAAAACTAGTTACTGCGATTCCTGACATGACCATGCACAAACATGCTACAAGGTTTAGTACCACGCTGCCAACTTGGTATTTTTCAATTAAGAAAGTTATTTATAAAATAGTTTTTTGGTGGGCTGTCTTTAGGTCCTCTAAGGTAATAGTTCCTTCTAAAGTTGTAGTAGATGAATTTAAACACTATATCAAGGGTATTCCGGAGGACAAGTATATTTTGGCTTACGAGGGGGTGGATCCGGATTTTTACAAAAAACACCAAAACCCCCAGGAAGTGTTAGATAAGTATGGCATAGCTAAGGAATACATTTTGTACGTTGGTAGTATGTATGAGCACAAAAATGTACAGGGTTTGATCGAAATGTATAAGCTACTTAAGTCTAAATTTGGATACACGGGCAAGTTTGTTATTGTCGGTAAAAAGGACGAGTTTTCGAGAAAGGTTTATGAGCAGGTAAAAGATCAGGGGTTGGATTCAGATATTCTCTTTTTATCGTACCTACTACCTAGTGCACCAGAGGAAAAAATAGTCGTGTCTGACTTAGAAATAACAGCGCTAAGGCAACGCGCACAGGCATATGTATTTGCAGCTTTCACCGAAGGTTTTAGCTTAACTGCTCTCGAAGGAATGGTTCACGGTCTCCCCGCTGCTGTATCTGATATACCTTGTCACAGAGAAGTATACGGTGACTCAGTGGTTTATTTTGACCCGTATAATGTCGAAGACATGGCTGGCAAGGTAAATTTGTTATTGCGCGACACCTCCTTACGTCAACAACTAATCGCCCGTGGTTTTGAGCGGTTAAAAATGTATGATTGGGAGAAAACTGCTAGAATTACCCTAGACGTCTTCAATACAACTATTTTTAAACAGTAATCGGTATAAAGGAGTTTAAGATGGCAATTTCTGATGGTATCCATGATCATTCTGATGTTAGGCCCAATCCGGTGGTAAATGTAGGAAGGCCTTCGGGTAAAATTGTGACCGAAACCTACCTAGGAAGAGTTCGTGCAGGTGTACGTATATCCAACCTGCTTGTATTTGGGCATCTGGGTTTGTTTTTGACCGCGATCTTTGTGTTAGTTATGGCAGTAGCCCTAGATGCTCCCTTAGTTATTACTGCTTTTCTAGGCATCTTTTCACTTGGTTCTTCGCTCACACTTTTCTATTACATCGGGAAGCTGCAAACGTATAAGGGGTTGTTGACTGAGGTTGGCACGTCTACCAAATAGTTCAGTCTTAGGGTACTCATATATGAACTTTGAGTACCCTTTTTTTTAGCTCACATGTTCTAGCTAGGTACTCGATTTTATTACATCCAGCAATTGCCTCGCAGTTTCTTGCCATGTGTACTTGTTAGTTAGTTCTTTTGCTTTTTGTACTTGCTCTGGAACTGTTCCGTTTAGCGCTTTTTCCATTGCACTTTTAATATCTTCAACATTTAGAGGATTTGTGTAGTACGCATAAGTTTGTGCAATTTCTTTAAAGGCTGGTATGTCCGATACTACAACTGGTGTTTCGCAAGCCATCGCTTCGATCAGAGGGAGCCCAAATCCCTCCTCTAGCGAGCAGTTTACATATGCTCGAGCACCGGACATTAGTTTTGGTAAGTTGTCCTGGTCCACATGGCCAAGGAAAATGACGTTTCCTTCGACACCAAATTTTTTTGGTGCTGCCAGACTTTCTTCATAATCCCAACCGTTTTTGCCACCGATAACCAATAGCAGGTTACTGTGTTCATTATGTTGATTTAATAATTTTGAAAATGCTTCGATTGTGCGAATTAGGTTTTTTCTAGGTTGTATTGTAGATAAGAAAAAAATGTATTGGTTATCGCCCAAATTATATTTTTTTCTTACCTCAGCAATTTCTATAGGAACTCGCTTATAAAACTCCTGGCTGACCCCCTCGGGTATTACCGTTAGTCTACTAAAATCGATACCTGGCCAACCTAACTCTGTAATAGCTTCTTTAGTTGCTAGGCTAGGGACCACAATTTTGTGTGCAAATTTCATTGCCCACCACAGAACTATTGGATGAATCAGCTGGTGTATGGGTTTATATGCATATTGTTTATTTATTTTGTATTCTAGCCCGTGAATCATTACCACTATCTTGGTTTTTATGGGGTGGAATCCGGGTATTGTGTGCACAGGTGTAAAAAAAACATCCACAGGGTTTTTAAATAATTCGGTTGCCAAGTCCACTTGTGTCCACGAAAAAGTCTTTTTTATTATTTTATATGTAAAGTTTAAATTTTTACCAAATAGTTCATTTTTGAGCGTAGTATTAGGTTCGCAGTCTAGGTATACAACATATGTATTCTGAGAATCTAGTGCCGCTAAGGCACAGTACAGCTCAAAAGTATATCGCTCCGGCCCTGCGTATTCTTTTGCAGATAGATTTTGTCCATTCAACCCTACAATCATATTTTCATTATACCTAAACTTAGACTATGTTATATTCTCCGTATGAAAATAGCCTTAGTTTGCGACGACTTGGTTCAACACGGTGGGCATGAGCGTGTCGTGATGGATATTTGCGAACTATTCCCAGATGCTCCTTTGTATACAACGCTTGCCACTAAGGAATGGCAAAAAGTTTGCAGAGATAGGGGAGTGTGCTTAAAAACATCCTATCTACAACTTCTACCCTTTAAAAAAGTACTAAATAAGTTTTATGCCAGCTTGTTGCTACATGCATTTGCAATACAGGACCTTAAGCTAACTGAATATGATGTGGTTATTTCTATCTCGGCAAGGTTTGCACACTGGGTAGTAGTTTCCTCGAATACTACACACATATGCTATATGAGTACGGTAGGTCGAATGTTTTGGGAGCCCCACACTTATTTTAAAAATGGTTTTGTCAAAAGATTTGTTAGTTTTCTTCTATCCGCTGTGCGTACGTGTGACTTTGTCAATGCTGCAAAGGTGGATTATTTTATTGCTAATTCCGTAATAACTCAAAAAAGAATTAAAAAGTATTACCGACGCGACTCAAAACTTATACACCCTGGGGTTGGTATTAGTGTTGTTTCCTCTTTGCCCGGTATCTCTGAATCCCCATACTTTCTTGTTGTCACAAGGCTAGTAGCTTGGAAGAATGTAGATATAGCTATTAAGGCGTGCCAAGCGCTAAAAGTTCCTCTAAAAATAATCGGTGAAGGTCCCGATAAAGAGCGTCTCCACCGTATATCTAAGGGTTCTAGTAATGTGGAGTTTTTGGGGTATGTAAGCGAGCAAAAGAAATTAGATACTATTAACGGCTGTCTCGCTTTGATAAACACACAGTACGAAGATTTTGGGATAGCACCTGTCGAAGCCATGTTGTGCGGTAAGCCAGTTATCGCCTATGCCAAAGGCGGTGTCCTAGAAACCGTGGTACCGGGAATTACCGGGGACTACTTTTATGAACAAACCCCAGAATCTTTGGCAACTGCAATAAGAAACTTTGATGCCTCAAAATATTTGCCACAAGAATGTAAAGAACACGCGAGTATGTTTTCTGCTAGTACCTTTAAGCATAAATTTGCTTCGTATACCGCTGAGTGCCTTGGATATAGTATACTTTAAAAGGAAGCCATGTTTTACGATACAACAAAGAGAATCATTGATATTATAGGTGCCCTGGTAGGCATTTTGCTTTTTACCCCGCTGATACTAGTGGCAATTGCGTGGGTTAAAATTGTATCCCCTAACGGCCCGTTATTGGCAGATATCCCTAAAAGAATAGGGAAAAACAAATTGCTTTTTAGAATGTACAAAATACGTTCTATGATTCCTGATGGCCAAAAGTGGTTAGACGATCATCCCGAATGGTTAGAAAAATACAAAGCCAATAATTACAAGCTAGACCCCGATCCTAGGCTTATAAAAGGTGCGAAGTGGTTAAGAAAAACTAGTATAGACGAAATGCCCCAGTTTTTTAATGTTTTAAAAGGTGATATGAGCTTAGTTGGGCCTCGTGCCTATTTCCCATTTGAACTCGATGAGCAAGTTATTAAATTTCCCCAAACAAAGTTGGATGTCGAAGCACTCCTTACCGCTAAGCCCGGGATTACAGGACCTTGGCAGGTTGGCGGGCGTTCCCAAATACCATTTCCAGATAGAGCCCGCATAGATGCGGAATATGCAAAAAGGCGTTCGATAGTGTATGATTTA
>JBPOHY010000130.1:0-1831 GCA_052035055.1 candidate division WWE3 bacterium
CAAGGCAAATTAATTGGCATTTTGACAAAGATTGGTTTTTGGATATTCAACGTCGTTATTTCTTGGGCTAAGATGCCAAAACTTTGCGTGTTTGTAAAAGGTTCCCCGCCAAAAGTATTGGGACACGAAATGTTAATTGTATAAAAGTCGCCTATATTTTGTGAAACTAATTCTTTTAAGCATAAAACATAGTCCTTAACCCCATCCTCTACGCAATTTGTGTACTTGGCATTGGTTTTTGCAACGGATACACTAATTGGAAAATCAGGTTTTAATTTTGAGGTTTTAAGGTTTTGGATAACCTTTTTTACACCAGCACTTTTTAACCCGTAGTTTACTATTATCGCCTTTGATTTTACTAATCTGGTTAGCCAGGGTTTAGCGTTGCCCTCGTAAGGATTTAGAGTCACAGAGCCTATCTGCATAAATCCAAACCCCACAAAGGGAATTATTTCTGCCATTTTGCCGTCTTTATCGTAGCCTTCTGACAATCCTACTGGGTTGGCAAAGCTTACGCCGTGTATATTTTGACTTAGAGTAGCGTTTTCAAAACCAAAAAGCTCTTGTACTACTCTTTTACTAAGGTCAAATTTACCTAAATTTTGACCTATTTTAGATATAAGTTCATGGGCCGTTTGGGGGTCCATGGCAAAAAGTAGTGGTTTTATGAGCAATCTGTAGCTTTTGCTAAAAAATTCTATTTTCATGTAGCTAAATTATACCCCTTCTGTACAATTTGTTTAACGGCACTGCTGTGATACATTTTCTATCATTTTCCCTTGACCTGGCGAAGTTTTTATAATATAATACAGTGTAACTATAAAACTCAACTTTTTTTATCCCATTTTACCCCAACCAAGTTTTCTTAAAATCTGACAACTCGTCTAAAGGAGGACGAAATGAACCTTAAAAACTTATTGAAGTGGTTCTTTTTCTTCACACTTATCACCGCGACAATGACACTAAACACTGCGTGTTCAGAATCAGGATCTGAAAGTATCGTTTCTGCCGATCCCAATGCAGTACAAGCGGTTTCCGTTCCCCAGGAAGTTGACCCTCTGGCTGGTGATGACGTATCTGTAGCGGATGCTTATGCGATCATTGATCAATCTGAAGATGCTATGGCTACTGAGTTTTCCCAAGTAAGGGTTGCACCTTTAACTGGAGAGCAACTTGCTGCATTAGACCTTGGTACTGTCGCGTTTGATTATGGGACCCTAAATGGGCAGGATATTCAAACGACGGATGTTACTGGTGCGGCTGTTCTGTACCCGGCCGTGGTTGTAAGTGCGGATACTTTGTTGCCGCTGTACCAATCAATTGCATATCTAACAAAAGATGGTGGGATTGGTATGCAGGTTGCAACGGATATCCAGGCTGTGAGGCTATTGCACTTTATGAACCATGCAAATGAGGTTGGTATCCCCTACAAACAAGTTACCGCAATGTTGGACCTTATGTGGAAGAGTGTGCAAGCAGGTTTAGAGAGTGGCGCTATTTATAAGTTACCTGCATCTGGTTCTATTCCGGATCGGTTTGTATTTTTTGGTAAGCTTCTCCTTCCCAATGGGAAAGAACGGATTGTAGCTGCTGTTATTAATTATAATGGCGCTCCTATCACTATTTTTCACAAAGATGCAGATGCTGGCATAAGATTCGCAAACAAATTGCTGCGCGATGGTTATGTTCAGATTACTGCAGGTGACTTGCCCGCCGATGTAGTGAATAACTGGCGTACTTCTGGTCCTCAACTCTGGAGAATCTTATGGTGGGCTGTTTCCTACCATGTTGAAATGACCACGCGCATAGCAACATTGCATGCCTCTAGTAC
>JBPOHY010000141.1:0-6710 GCA_052035055.1 candidate division WWE3 bacterium
ACAATAATAGGAAAAGTAAGCTTTGGAGAAAAGTCATTAGAAGAAAACTTTAGGGACCTACTAGCAAATCTAAAACAGAACAAGCCATCAAAAGCAAAGCCCAATTGGATAAAAAATGTGTACATTGGTAGTAGTATGGGAAAATCCTACTCAATAAGTCTCGAAGCTTAACAGCACCTAAACACCAACGTAAACATAGACCTTATTTGCAAGAACAGCTAAGACCCCATTATCTATTTCAAACTGTTGCTGGGTAGCAAGCCCCCTATCAACAACTACATACTTTTTCACTAGAGTTATAAAATCTGCGTGCATTGGTAAAATATCAAATTCCCCTTTTATATTTATAGAAGTAACGCTCGACGCATTACCTTCGAAGTAGACTTTCTTGCGGTCCTTTACGGATATATTTAAAGATTTGGATGTATCAGACATTATGACAAACTCTCAGCGCTCCCAATATACAAGAACTTGTCCTCGCTTACATTGTCATACTTACCGCTTAAAATAGCACTAACGTCGTTAATGGTTTTTTCTAAAGGAACGTAAGTCCCCTCACGCCCAGTTTGATTACTCGCTGTGAAAAAACTTTGAGTCATAAAGTTCTTTAGCTTTTTAGAACGTTGATATACAGTCTTGTCTTCCTCCGAGAGCTCAGATTCGCCTACCAAAGAAACAATTCTTTCTAAAGATTGAGATTTTTTTAGAAGACTACGAGCCTCGAGAGCCACGCTATAGTGCAAAGGCGACACATTTTCAGGGTTTAACATATTGGAACCGGACTCTAATAAATCTATAGCAGGCAGTCTACCCTGTTGATAAATGTCTCTAGATAGGACTACTGATGAGTCAAGGTAGTCATAAACAGATTGTACTCCTTGATCCAATATATCATCGGCTGGCAGGTATATTGCTTCTATACACGTGATGCTGGAGGTGTCGGTAGATACCAGACGTTCGTGTAGCATGCCCATTTCGGAATACAGGGTAGCCTGATAACCATCCTCAGATGGGATAGTATTCATTAAAAGAGACAGCTCGTTTCCGGCTTGGGCGAATCGAAATATATTGTCTATAAAAAATAAGACATTTTTACCCCGGTCTCTAAAGTCCTCTGCTAAAGTAGCACCAGCATAAGCAGTTAGAAATCTTACCGAAGGACTTTCACCCATAGAACCAAATAAAAGTGCAACGGATGGTAAGACACCAGAATCTTTTAACTGGTTAACCAACTCATGCCCCTCTCTTGTACGTTCACCAACTCCACAAAAGACAGAGACATTGGTTAGCTTATCTTTATTGATAATATTATGCAGTATTTCAGTCAATAGCACTGTTTTTCCCACTCCCGAACCACCGAATAAGCCTGTTTTACCACCAATTACTAGTGGAGAAAATAAGTCCACTACTTTAATTCCAGTCTCTAACAACGATAGGCTTTTAGGAATTCGCGAATACTCTGGAGGTGAGGAAAAAATACTCTTTTTGTTATCAGAGGTTATACTTCCGAGGCCATCAACTGCAGCCCCAGTTACATCTAATACTCTACCCAAAACGCTATCCCCAACCGGTATAGATAAAGGTGCCCTGGTATTAACAACACGGGCATTTCGGTGTATTCCTGAAAGACTTCCGAGCGTTAAGCAGTAATATGTGTTTTCTGATGATGACTTAAAAATATGAAATTTAATGCTTCTATCTGACTCCAGTTCCAAAACGTCAAACATTTTTGGGGCAATTGTGGAATTAAACTCCACCTCAACGACATAATCTTTCACAGAAACTATCCTACCTGCAGTTTGACTCTCTGCCTGTGTATTTTGTAATGCTTGTAAGTTTATCGATTCCATAAAGTTATACTAGATAAAATATTAGACTGCCTACTATTAAACAATGCATGGCGTTTTTTTAATAACTCAAACTTTGTCTTGGTTAGCTCACTATTTACGTTATCAACAGCCTTTTCTAGATTTATCATTCTCGAGGCAAACTTGCTAAGAGAGGATTCGTTCACTGTTTGTTCTAGAACTATAGCAAGTAGCTGCTTTTCAAAAAACTCTTCGACTTCAACTATGGAAGGTTCAAAGATAGCATGCTTTCTCTTTTCCTTGTAACCGGGTTCGTGGACCTCGGTGGAGTCGGCGGCAGACAAGTCCCCTGTTACCAAGGTTTTAGTAGCTAGTTGGGCTACAATATCCTTGAAAATACCATGATAAATAGCAATCTCATTATATTGTAAAGTATGATTCAGAAGTTTGTTAAATTGTTCTGCAAATTCTCCCTTATCCGAAAGGTCAAAAAATGTGTATTCTGGGCGTTTTCCCAAAATTGGCATGTCATCGATCATTCTTTTCCCCAACAAACCAACTATAACTAAGTCTGTATCCTTGTCTCTAGTATCTTTAATAAAGTAGTCAAAAGTTTTTCTTATTATATCTCCGTACAAACCCGTGTTTGCTGACAAAAAAACAGAAACCATTTTATCTTTTGTCTTAAGTTTTTTAAATTTGGTGACTTGGTTTTTTGGTACACCTGTGAGAAAGGCTAAATAAGCTTCCCGAACCAGGCCATACACATCCCCCAACCCTTCGAGAAAATCTCTATTCTTTAAAACACTACCCTTTACTCTACGCATTCTAGTAGCTGCGATTTCTTCGTATGCAACTATAAGAGATCCAAAGTTCTTAAGTATTCTAGTTTCTGCTGTTAACTCTTTTTGACTTTTCATTTTACAGAATCCATAAACCAAGTAAGCTTTGAACTAACGCGCCCCAAAAAGTCATTAAAATCCTTTGAGGAATTAATAATATCGGTAACTTTACTTCTGTAATCTGCAGATTCCTGATAAAGTTTTACAGTTTTACTTAAAACTACTCGGAGTTCCTCGCGAGTAAGGTTATTCATGGAACCTACCCAAATAAGACAAAACATGACTATTTGTACCTCTTTAGAAATAACTACACCCATCGGTTGATCAAAAAAGGCTAATATTTTATCGCCCATAGAAATAGTGGCTTTTAGACCTTCATTTAATTCTGTGCCAAAGTGTGCAAAATTTTGAGATTTCTCCAATAATGCCAGAAAACTACCAAGTTCCCTAGTTATACCGGAATACAACTTACTTTGGGTCTGCCTACCAACTCTAGTAACTGAAAGAAAATAATTGATAGCTGGTCTACGGCCCTGCTCAAACAGAGACTTGTCAAAAAATATGTGCCCATCAGTTATAGACATGAGATTAGTCTGTATATATCCTGAAATGTCGCCTCCAACTGTCTCTGCTAAGGGAAGACACGTGATGGAGTTTATACCGCCCTTAGTCTTGAAATTTCCTGCTCTTTCTAGTAATCGTGCGTGTGTATAAAAAATATCGCCTGGATAGGAAGACCTCCCAGGAAATTTTCCACCAATGAGTGCTATTTCACGATAAAACTTTGCATGTGTCGTTAAATCGTCCAAAATCAGCGCTACATCATTACCTTGATCCTTAAAGTACTCGGCTATGGACATTGCAGCGTAAGGAGTGAGATATATCATGCCGAGGGGGTCTGTTATGCTCGAAGACACTATTATGACTCTGTTGGCAATGCCCTTTTCACGTATGAAGTTCTCAACCTTTTTTAGGTCAGCCCTTTTCTTACCTATTGCCGCATAAATGCATATATTACCTTCACCTACTTGATTCAAGATTACTTGCATTATGAATTCAGTCTTACCGGTCTTTCTATCACCCAATATCAGCTCTCGCTGTCCTTTACCTAAAGGTATCATTAAATCAACAACCGTTACTCCAGTATGAAACGGTGTGGTAACTCGCTCTCTTAAAGAAAACCCTGGAGCGTGAATATCTAGTGTTCGTGACTCCTTTGTAGAACTATTCGTATCATTTGCATCATAGATGGCAGTACCCAATGGATCTATGCAGCTGCCTAAAAGGTCTTGAGATACAGGAACAGCTAGGAATTTATCACTGCGGGCAACTTTCATACCAGTAATAACTGGATCTCGTGAGAGCAGTAAAGCTTGAACATACTTTTCTGTTAAGGATAAAACAATACCTAAATCCCCGCTTTCAAAAATCAACATTTCTTGGGGTTTAGCAAAGGGCAGACCCGAAATGCTTACGACCGGATGACATATGATGTCAACAAAACCGACTTCATTATTTTGCGCCAGGCCCTGATTAAAATCTAAAGATTGAGTATTTTTTGGCATAGATTTTAGAGCTTATAAACGTAGTCTTTAAGCGCACTACCGTAGGATCGATTGTACATAATACCCTCGTAAGCAATGTTAGCACCACATACTAAGTTGGGGTCGATCTTAAACTCAAATACAAAGGGGTTTGATATCTTTTTAGAAACAAGTGCATACGCCTTAGAAATAAAGTCGGCGTCGGGCACAAAGGTCAGAGTCACCTGTATTTTAGGGCTGCGCTTTAGTTCGTCTTTTAAATGGAGCAGGGTGCTATTTATATGTTCCTTATTGGTGGGATCAGTTATTAAGGACATTAATAAAGGGGCAAAAGCGGCGTCAAAGTAATTTCCAAGTTGCTTTTCAAAAGGTGGCGCATCTGTGTGAAATAATTCCGATAACAAATAGGTCAAATGTACGACAAAGTATTCCACGTTCTGATCTGTCTTGAGTAGTTGCAATAAAGCCACGGTAGCGGTCATTTTGACAGCTCCTGAAATTTAATGTCCTCAAGTATTTTATATACAACTTCTTTATGCTCAGATATAGGCATAGCTTTACCGATAACCTCAACCGCGGCTCTAGAAACTATGTCTATGATTCGAGTGTCAATGTCATGTAATTTCCCCTTTTTGTATACCTCAATGTCCGCGCGTGCTACATTGAATGCTTCCTTAAGTGCATTGTCATAGTTGTCCTTTGAGTTTAGTAAATCTTCACCTAGCATAGACATGAGACGACCTGCTTCACTTACTAATTTGTTTTTTAGGTCACCAGACACCTCGTGTATAGAGGCTGCGGCCAAGTCCGCCTCTGTTTTTACAGTATCTTTATACTCTTGAGTAAAATCAGAGGTAAACTCTTTTAAGGAGTGTAACTGATAATTGGCAAGTTTAGAAAGGCGCTGGGTATATTCCTTATTCAGAGTTGCATCATCATGAGTTGCTAGTGAAATTATATTGTTGGCTTTTGCATGAGCCTTGCTAATAATCTCGAGCGAAGTTATCCTTGCCTCATCCATAGTCTTTAATGCAGCGGCATAAGAGTCTTCTGTTGGTCTCAATCCCCCAACACGAGATTGTTTGTTACCAAGTATAATAGTAAATACCCAAAAAACTGTTAATAAAATAAATGCCGAAAAAGATAACACAAAAAGGAGTAATGGTAAAAGTTGTACGTTAAAAATATCTTGGGCAGACATAATGTAAATATACAGACGGTACCAACAAAAATCAAAGAGTAAATACTAAAGAGCCAATAAAATATAGGCTAAAGCAAGTCCCGCGGCGATTATTAGTATAGTAAAGATGAAATTTATTAGTACCAATCTTTTTATAGAACTTCCAGCCAACGGGTTACGACCTAAAGCCTCGACACTGCGGCCGGATATCCTGCCAAAAGATGCAAAACCCACCGCAAAGGCTATGGCTACGACAATTAGGGCTAGCAAATATCTAAGGGCCGAAAGTGGAGTCAAAAATGGAGAAGAAGTACCTGATCTCAACGCAGATAATAAATTTTTGGAAAACGGATCATTTTTAAAATTTGCTTTAACATCTACAAAAACCGCTATCTGAGCAATAGCTTGGGGGTCGTCTGAAGAATAATCCTCCAGGGCTATACCCACTACAGTACCACTGGAATCAGCAACCTGAGCTACACCTGGAATAGCCGATGAGGTAAGATAATCACCTTTAAAAATATTCCCATTATTTGTACTAACATTTACCAACATCTCGCCTTTAGAGGCCACTAAAACATAAGATGAAAGCTGAGTATCTACCAGATAAGCTGTGGGATCCGAATTTATAACTCCAAATAAATAAGAATCATAGGGGGTTATTGCTTTTACATAAGAGTCATCTATAAAACTAATTAAATCCCCTTCTTTGAAATCTCCGGAATTTGGAATGGAAATACCCAAATCGTAAGAAGCAGCAGAAACTAACCCACTCAAGATAATAAAACTAAATATTATAAATAGAGTATTTCTTAAGATGGGCACTATGTTGAGCTTACTAATAAAAAGGCGTCGAGTCAAATAACAGTAATAGCTAATTCTAAGAATTCATACAGGGCTTAATACTGTTAAATTAACGTTTGAACGGGTTTCTGCAAAAATCAGAGGTGTTCACAATTTTCGGACGTCTCAGAAAACATCAACTTGCTATGGGCTCTGTGCAGCAAGGAGCTAACATAGGCCATGCCCAGGTTATTACATTATACATTGTATATTTAAAGAGCGAGTCTATAAAGGTGTTGAATATAATTATAAGCTACAGGGTAAGAAACAGCTGTACACAATCTTAAACCATACCAACTAAACTCCCAAGCCTAAATGCTAAAGTATGAAGGAACATGCATTGTTTGCGCGCATACAGTACACATGAAAAAGGACGCCAAAGTTTCGGGCGCCCAAAAAACATGTGAGCAGAATACATATTGGTTTTATACATTTGTCATACTTCAAGTTTTTATTTTTTATTAAAAACATTATTTTCACGCCAGCTAGTTGC
>JBPOHY010000147.1:0-1829 GCA_052035055.1 candidate division WWE3 bacterium
CTGTAGCTTTCTTGAGGTCACCTTCAAATGCATTCATAAGTCCAGCGTTATTCTCTTTATGTGCTGAAATCAACAATTCCTTCACATCGTCAATTCGTTTTTCTTCTTTAATCTTAGCTATCTGCAACCCTTTACGCTTCGCTTCAAGCTCTTTATTTTTCTTGGTGATAACATTAATCATCTCGTCCCTATAATGCTCGTAGATATCCTTTTTGGCCGTTATTTTGATATTTTTAAGCACCTCGTAAGCTCCAGTGACTACAACTTTGGCTCGTTCGGATTTATTATGTTTTTCACAAAGTGGATTATCGCATCGGTAGTAGTAAATTCTCTTATCTTGCTTTGTGGTTAGACCAGACGAATAGGGTAGTCCACAATACCCGCAAAGCACCATACCTCTCAATAGATCGGCTTGAGGTTTTGATCTTACTCTCATGAAGTTTCTATATCGTTTTCCTCCAGTGCCGGTTAAAAATCTATTTCTATTTATTTTCAGGTAGTCATCAACACTTACAGTGGGAACAAAGTTATACTGTTCGGTTAGATCAACAACCGTTTTACCTAACTGGAATGCGCCGGCATAGAATGAGTCCTTAAATAGCTCGGACAGCTTTTTCTTGTCAAACTTATATGGTCGTCTCTTAGTCCCTAAAATCCCTTTAGCAACCGTGTAGTTAGACTTATTTAGCATATCAGCAATAGTTTCCAATGGTTGACCTTCTGATCTTTGTTGCCATGCTTTTACAATCAACTCATGGTTTTCACCGTCAGGATGTTGTCTGAATTCACTATCCCTGTAATACCCATGTTTAGTTACATTCAGAGTTTTACCTTCTTTGGCACTTCGTGTGATTCCGCGTCTGACATTATCGCTTAAATTATCCGAATACTGCTTTGACATAACAAAAGTTATACCTAAAAGCATTTTACCGGAAGTATTATTTTCAAAGTTAAAACTGACAAATTTAAGATCTTTAATTATGTTTTTATCCAACAGATCAATTACTTCTCCAGCATCCTTCATATTTCTGGATAATCTGTCCGGATGCCAAGATATAATCCCTTGATATTTATTTCTACGGATTTTTTCAAGCATTTGACGAAATTGAGGTCTGGTGTCGGAATCCTTAGCACTTTTTTCTTCCCTCACAACTTCAACAATCCTATAACCTTTTGCTGATGCTAACAAATGGCATTCAGCTATTTGGTCATCTAGTGAACGAACTTGTCTTTCTTCACTTTCAGTAGATTTTCTAGCATAAATGGCAAAGTTAACAGTTGGTGTAACGCCACTTTTGTTACTTTCAGGTGAGAGTAGCTCGACTAAATCTTTAGTTGTGAACGATACGCTGTCTAACTTGTCCATGAACTTATTTTAGCAGTAAAGTTTTGGGTAGGTTTTATTAAACCTCAAGTGTATTGGTTTTTGGCCGTAACATAAATTCGATATCAGTTGTAACTTCTGTAAGTCTAATTGGTATTTCTTCTGCTTTTAACAAAGAAATATACTTTAGTTGCAGAAAGAAAAGTTTATCCGTTGGTATTCTTGCCAGGTCCCGCTTGCTAAGTTCTGTTCTAATCTTATTCAGCTCATTACTCAAAAACTCAATTCTTTTCCTCTTACTAACTAAAAACTGTTCCTGAATAGCTTCAAGTTCTATAGCTTTTAAGTTGTTTATTTGGATATTGGTTTCAAAGTCCTTTGACCAGTCAATTAAGGTTGGTTTGGACACTCCTAAGGTTTTAGAGATTGATTCAAAGCTATAACCTTTGGCTCGTAATTCTATAAATTTTTCTTTTATTTCAGGAGAATGCATTATTTGTATTAT
>JBPOHY010000205.1:0-3676 GCA_052035055.1 candidate division WWE3 bacterium
CTATCAACTTAACATTTGATGAAAGACAACAAACACTTAGCAAAATAAATTCCGAAACCCTAGACGTTGAAGAAGGGAAATCTGAATTAGGGGACACTATAAAAGCTTTTGAAACCGCACAAAACAAGCTCAATAGTAAAATAAACGAACTAAATGAGCAAATTGCGTATTGGAATTCAAAAGGTGGAGCACCCGAAAGGGCCTACGAAAAATTATTACAAGAAAAAGCTCTAGTAGACAAAGAAATAGCCAAAATAAATAAACAAGCCGAAACATTAAACAAAACAACCAGTTTTGTAAATAACAGTATTCAAGAACTAAATTCTGATATCGATAACTTTAACCAAATATTGGAGTATAAACCTGAGGGAGGGATATATGACGGGGGGCTAAACTCTATAAGCATTTATTTTTACAATAATGATAAAGAGCTCACACACATCATTGCCCATGAACTTGGGCATGCCCTGGGTATAGAGCATGTAAATGACATAAAGGCCATTATGCACCCTAACACCTCGGACAGTACAACACTAACAAGTGAGGACATTGCTGGTCTGCAAGACATATGCAAAGAGCGAAAGATAGTAGATGAACTAAAAACAAATGGTATAAATGGCCTAAGACGTATATTAGAACAAAAACACCTGATATAATATGCACGTATGCGTATATATATAGCATATAAGTTTTCTAATAACGCAGATAAAGAGGGGCTCAAAAGGGAGCTGCAGGAGTTGTCAGACAAGCTCATTTCCTGGGGTCATGAAACTTTTATACTGGGCAGAGATGTAAAAAAATGGCAACATGTGCATTTTGGCACTATCACACTTATACCTCTTATATTTAAAAACTTGAGGAAGTGCGACTATATGGTCGCATATGTTAATTCTAATGTGCCTAGTAAAGGCCTTATGTTCGAGGTAATAATATCCAAGCTAATAGGAAAAAAATCCTCGCTTATACTCGTTAACGGAACCAGAGCAGATAAGCTCAGGGACAACTTTAGCAAGGTCGCTCAAGTTGATAGTCTCGCCCAGCTTCAGAAAAATCAAGTGTTGGATTGAGGCATGAAAAAACGATTTATTGTTAATCCAGGTAAATTTACACTGCTCTTAGGATTATTCCTTAGCATATTGTTCTTGTTTGTTGACAAGGTAATATTATTTTTC
Organism: candidate division WWE3 bacterium; assembly: GCA_052035055.1. Taxonomy (GTDB): domain Bacteria; phylum Patescibacteriota; class WWE3; order UBA101185; family UBA10185; genus JBPOHY01. The sequence goes on from JBPOHY010000205.1 coordinate 1,173, forward strand.
TGGTTTATTGTAGCTTTTGTAATTGGTACTCTCATGGTTTTAGCCACAAGGTATATTTTAAAAAAGTATATTAAAGGACCTCCACCGGGGGCTACCTTTGAAACTGACCTTGCAACTATGTTTGAATTGGCAAAACCCAACCCCGAATCTCTAATGACAGACCTTGGGTCCGGAGATGGCCCAATCGTTATGTACTTTGCACAGCATGGTATTAAAGCGCATGGTTACGAAATAAATCCCATACTGGCGTTAGTCTCAAAATTAGATATAAAAAGACGGGGATTAGAACATAAGGCCAAAATTTACACAAAAAATTTTTGGAAAGTAAATTTGTCAGATTATGATGTTGTAACCATATATGGGATTAGCTACATTATGGCGGATCTAGAAAAAAAACTACGTACCGAGCTTAAGCCCGGTACCCGAGTGGTTTCGAACTACTTTAAATTTCCTACATGGGAACCAAAAAAAACTGTAGGTGAGCTTTATCTTTACTGCCAAGAATAGACATGAACAGTAGAGTGATTTCTAAAACCTTGGGGAATGGTTTAAAGGTCGTCTACATACCACACTCCGTAAATTCAGTGACCTGTTGCCTAAGAGGGTTAGCGGGTAGTAACCACGAAACAAAAAACGAGATTGGAGCGGCACATTTAATAGAACACCTAGTCACCTATGCTTCAAAAGGTTACCCATCAAAAAATGAACTTAGGGGAATAGTCCTAGATAGAGGCGGGCGTATAATAGGAGTAACTAGCAGGGATGACGTTGCTTTTCTAACAAAAACTCTCAAAAAAGATTATCAGTTTGGCCTTAAGTATCTAAAAGAAATATTTTCCGAACCTTTACTACAAAACCAAAACCTCGAAGCATTAAAAAAAATAATTTATCAAGAAATTCATCAAAACATCGAAAATCCCCAATGGCATATAGGAAGAATAGGGTACAGAATATTGTATCCCAATCAGCGCTTTTCGCACTTTAATACTGGAAACCTAGAAGATATAGAAAAATTAAAGTATGAGAACGTAATTCAGTTTTATAGTAGGCAATACAAACCAAATAATTTTGTATTGTCTATTTGTGGGGACCTAAACACCGAAGAACTTTTCTCATACATACAGGATAGCTTCGGCCCTTTAGAGGCAGGAACGTCGGCGAGCACACCTATCCACAAACAAAACACTCAATTGAGTGTCTTAGTAGAAAACCGAGCAGATTTGTCTCAAACACACATAAAAATAGACTACTATGGGTACAAAACTGACGACAATAGAAAATATGTTGCTAATTTTTTGGCTAAAGTTTTTAACAACAGGCTCCAAAAAACAGTGCAAGATAATGTAACTGAACATGGGGTTGCCGCTTATATAGTCGATACAGCGTCATTTTCCTCAAACACATTTGGGATCTTTGGGACCTATACAGCAATAAATCAAGACCATCTAGTCGCATTTTTTAAACTATATAAAAACACTATTAGAACCCTATGCGAACTAGAAATAAGCGACAAGGAGCTAGAAACTACAAAAAACCGGGTATTGGCTGACTTTGAATTCTCATTAGAGAAAACATCTCAAAGAGCAGATATGTACTCAGAATTAATTCTATATAAAAACGTAACCAACAATTTGGATACAGAGGTATCTAACTATGCAAATATAAGCAAACAAGAAATATTAAAAACTGCGCGAATGTTATTTGAACAAAAACCTAAAATCACCATACTAGATTCAAAACTTACGAAAAAAGAAATAGTGCACGCTTGGGAAAAAGCTATCTAGAAAAAAGGTCGCTTATCCTTACTGCAAAAAAACGCAATTGTTGGAGCAAAAAGATTCCAAGAAAAACCAGGTGTCTTAAAACAAATGGCATGTCTTTGGCCAAGTGTTTTTTAACAAATAACAGCATGGCTTCGGTACGACCCTTTGCCAAAACATTTCTGGTTGTCTTCATTTTTTTTTCTGCAGTATTTATATCCTTAGAGCTCGAACGACCCACAGTTGCACCTTTGTAGTGTAGGGTCTGCCATTGGGGCAAATACATTATTTTATAACCAGCTTTAGCTACGCGATAACAAAAGTCCACATCTTCTCCATACAAAAAGTAATCGGTATCCCAGTAACCTACAAGTTCATGTAGTGATTTGCGCATAAACATGAAATGAGAAATACAAGTCGCAATCTCATGGGGTTTAGAATAGTCAGCGTTTCCTAAAATGTACCCATTAAAGTAATTTGATTTAGGGAAAATCTTGTTAATTTTAGAAAAATGCATGAGTGCATTCCAAGGTGTTAGGGGACCACGGTGCGCATCCATATCTAAATTCCCATCGCGCATAACCAAGGCGGTAGTTGCTATTCCAACTTGTTTATTTTGGGGATCCTCAAAGTAATCCAATAAACCAAAAATGGTTTCTTTTGTAGGATATGCGTCAGTGCCCAAATATAAAAGATAGTCTCCTGTGGCCTTCTCGATAGCCAAGTTGTAGGCACGTGATAAAC
>JBPOHY010000087.1:0-1957 GCA_052035055.1 candidate division WWE3 bacterium
TTTAATTGTGTGGATGAACTAACCTTAAATACAATTAAAGAGCAGATATTACTCACCTTAGGCCAGAAATACCAATCGTATGGCAGCATACCCAACAATTATAAAGAATCCGAAATTGCTGGGATGCAGAAACTAAGGGATATTGTTTTTAAATACAAAGATTGTTGTTTGTGCTGCGGCAAAAAACAAACTAATTGTGAGTCTTGCGAATATATAGATGAGTCTTATGCGCAGTGCATATACGGGGATGCTACCTTACGTGCAAAAATAGAGAACTTTGTCGCTGAACACGGGTGTACAGAGAAAGTAAAGGATTTTGCTAACGAAGTATCCAAATTAATATGTGAAGATAGAAACTTTAAATGGGAACGGTTTGAGGAACTTTATAACTTATTAGAAACAAACCCAAACGCCCTCCTCGGTACTTGTGCGGGAGGGCCGCCAATTCACGAGTGGGAAAATTTGGCAAGTTTTGTGGTCTCCGGCCTCCCTCTCCAGAGAATCCAAAACTCTGGAACATGGGATGTACAACGTATTTTAGATGCCAGTGGTTCGCGCGTAAATTTGGACTACTTTGCTGTAGTTATTGATGAGTTGCCTATCATAAATGGTCAAAGGTTGACTTCAAAACAACTATTGGATTATTTCAGGAAAAATATCAATACTTTTACAGCCCCCTCCATTTTCACACCCTACGACTAGCCTTATGATGAAGATTTATGGTTTAGCGAAAATCCTTTAGGGGCTGTTTTGAATATTGGGATAGACAGAGTTACAGATGGAGACGTCTTAACGGCACAATACGAAGATTGCTGTTGTATATTCACAACCCTTAAAGGCCCTTCTTATTATGCCGGTTATCACCCTGTTAGTGGCAACAGAATGTTTGGTTATAAAATCCAAGATGGCAAAACAGTAATATTTACACGGGGTACAGACCGAACCACGACATGGCTACACTCTCTTAAAGGCAGTGAAATAGCATTTGAGGGAGCGGATCAACTTTGGAGATCTGTACAGCACAATTTGGTAGAATATGTTAAAAGTAATGGCGGGAAACTCGGACCTGTCCCTACACAAGAGATTATCCATCGACCAAATTGGAGTGAAGTAAAAAAGGCATTAACATCTAATTACCCAGTTACCAAAATACCATGCAACTAATAAAAAAAACAGTCTATAATTTCATGGTTTTATACATGATATTTATCTTGTCTTCATTGGTCACATTTCCGATCTATGAGTGGATAGACAACCATAAACTTAAAAGCATGGATCACTATATTGGTTCTTTAATGTTTTATTTTGTCATTTTTGCTGCTTATAGCGCTATTGGGGCGACCTGTTTTTATTTGCTTGCCAACATTTCAACGTTTGGCCGAAAGATGGTATATTCAGGGTCTAATAGTAAAAAAAATTTTATTCAAGTAATTGATAATGAAGATATTGAATCAAAAAAAAATTTTAAATTTAATCAAAACAAGTATAGGTCATTAAAAGTGGCCTTGTTTTTATTTCTCATCCTTTTGGCATTTCTTTTGATTGAATTAGAAAGGGTTGGATGGAAACTTTACAACATAGCATACGCAAAATATATTTTTGAAGAAATTTTATTGTGTGTATTTTTGTTTCTAACTTTTTTCTTTCTTTACACCAAAGTGTTTTATCGAAAAATAAAACGCCCTTCGGTATTGCCATAACAGACACTTATGCTAGTGGCGCGTAAACACCAATTTGTTGCTATCGGGTACAGGTAGCCAAAATAGGCGACAATTTAACGTTTACGCACCAATAGAATTCTCCGATCGGCATTAAAACCAATACACCACGCTAAACATTGACAGCGTAAGGCACCAAATCCCCAACAACACAGATGCCAACCCAACCTTTCACCACTCACTAAAACAGCATCACGATGCGACACACCCTTTTGCGCCTCCTTACAGGGGCTGCCCTT
>JBPOHY010000057.1:0-6248 GCA_052035055.1 candidate division WWE3 bacterium
ACTTAGGGATCTTTAAAAGGAATTGGGTGCTGCGATTTGGAAAAATAAGAATAGAGATTAGACCAAACAGCGTCGATAAGTGGGTTGTGGTAGAAAACTTGGGTCTAAAAGTATATAGGCTAGATAATATCAAGCATGCCAAATTTGATCAGATATTTGATATTGGAGCAAACATTGGAACATTCACGATCGCAGCAGCGCAGGTCTTTCACAAGGCACAAATTATCGCATTTGAACCGGACACAGAAAACTTGAAATTGCTTAAAACAAACTTAAAGCTTAATAAGCTCACAAAACGGGTGAAATTATATGAGTGCGCGGTATCTACTGAAAAGGCAAAAACGATACAACTATATAAAGGTAATGATTTTGCGGCAAACTCTACACAGGTTAAATCTCAGATGGTTACAAATGTAAGCAACGTTCATTTTGGAGACTTACAAAAAATGATTAAGGGGAAGGCGTTTCTAAAAGTTGATATCGAGGGTGGGGAAATTGACCTCTTCACACAGGATTACGTAAAATTACTAAAATCCTTTGCATACATAATAGTCGAGTATCATCACTTTTTGCCAACGCACAAACGAGAACCTTTTGAAAAATTCCTAACCAAAAATAACTTTAAATACACTCGCGACGATTTAATATACTTTTTGACCCTATAGTCATTTGCGCAACCCAACAAAATACGTTAAAATGATCAAAATTTTCCCTAAGGAGTGAATCACCATGCGTATTTCCAAGCAAACCTTACGAACGTTAACAGTTGTGGTATTAGTCGGAGCAGCCTTTGCAATGATCTTAGTGGCATGCCAACCAGTAGTAGCCTCTACACAAAGCTATGAACAATATAGCGGGTGTGCGGCAGGAATGCGGATTATGAGCGTACCCCTAACTAATGTCGACGAACTAGCCGCCGCGGGACAAGCCCTAAACGCCTTCGTGGTAATACCCAACAAGGGTTGTAATTTAGCAGCAAGAACCTGCATTCAGTTTCTCGACAACGTCGGACGAGGGGGTATCTCTTGTGATAAAGAGGAAATAGGCGAATAGCCTCAGGTTTGCCAATCCCATTGTTATAGGTTATAATGCAGGCAATATTACATAAGTGAGGTGTCAATGGCAATAACAATCGGCATATATTTACTGAAAGGTTTTAGTATCGGATTAATTGCAACCATTATATTCCGAAAAGCGACAATGCCCTGGGCCGCAGTCTTGGGAGCTGCAAGCGGAGGTATATTAGCCGACATTGCAGCTTGGCAGGCAAATGCAAGCATTACACTTGGAGTATTCATAATTCCAGTGTATGGGATCTCTCTCACAAGCGGATGCGTGCTGTTTTTTTTAATCAGACGCTTTGTTAACCTACGGCGTTACGATAGCCCCCAGGATGCTGACCAAGCAGGTATTAGGGTAAGTAATACATGGATGGTTGGAAGCGGACAAAAACTCAACCTTACCGGAAAAGGTATAAAAGTTGATAGTTTGAAAATGTTCGGAACCGGTACTGTTGTAGAAATCAACACGGATGACGGAACTGACAGACCTACTAAAACAGCCATGCGAACGGGAGATGTAGTACGTAGGCACTTTTGCGAAAATTGTGGGCACAAACACATCGAGGAAGTCGACCTGTGCGCCACTTGTGGCTCAAATAACATACAAGTAGTCGACATCCCAGTCGAGTTACTGTAACAACCAATCTTTAGAACATAGGAGTGAAAGATGATTACACCGAATCAGGTTTTAGCAGCAAACCTTGTTGACGAAGCCACGTGGAAAACTGTGGAAACCGCAGTCGACGCTTTGCTTACCGCGGGGAAAGCACACTTGAAAAGATACGGATTTATTATTATCGCCCCAGAAAACCTGGACAAGACCACAAAAAGTAAAGTCCTCTGGACACCAGAAGTGGAAGCCGCCATCATTGATAGCTATTCCTTTGCATGGAATGTAGTCCAAGAGTGCGATCAGCGCGACGGCAAGTGGTTAAAGTTCTCCCCTAAGTCGGATTAATCAGTTTTTCTTGTTTTTATGGAGCTATCTCGAACTTTATATTTGGGATAGCTCTTTTTCTTGGATATCTAATAAAGGAGAAAAAATGGCAAATATAGCAAATGCAGAACAGATCCTACGGGGAATTCGTCAAAACAACACAATGCGTCAAGGGGATGGTACGCGTAAAAATCCGTACCAAATGCTAGATGGGGAAACATATTATTGGAGTGTACTTGCAATGATTGTGCATGCACTGGACCTCACACCCGAAAGCAAAATATATGTCAGTGACGGGGAAGAAATTACAGAATTGACAGTGGAACTACGAGAAAATAACCCAACAGCATTGCAAATCGTTAGCACAGCACTTTCAAATAGCCAATATGAGGAGCTGACGATAGCAATTTGGGCACTGAGTAGACACGAAAAGACGAGTCACGTATTTTGTGGTCTCAAAATCAATGCGCACTGCGTTCACTAGGTATAGGAGCTGAGAATGAAATCACTTACGCAAGATACTGGGCTTATAGTGCAGTCAATGGCAGGTAATGATACTCAGTGGGCCTTTATGTTAGTTGGATTGATCCCGCTACAAACCTACATTGGGGCACTTAACCAAAGTGGCTTCAACCTTAGCTGCGTTAACATGGAGGACTCGTTTGTAGAAATCGTTCAGGACGATGGAAAAAGTATCTGGGGATATTACCTACCGCTAAGGGCAAGTGCCGAAGAGTTTGCTAACTGGTTGACGTACATGGATCGCGATGGATTAATGACAATATTTGACATTGATACCAACGACCCATTTCATGTATGCCAGATGACCGGGTTTGGGTTTGAGCAACTGCTACTTACCGACTGGTTGCCACAAATACGTTCGAGGTTTTTGGTAGATTTGAAATAGAGTTTTTACAGCGCTTTCACTAGATATTATTTGGTGGAGGCGCTTTTTTATAGGGAAATATAGAACAAGACTGTAAGCCAAGTATGATATCCGGGCAGAGGCACTTTACTGCTTCCATACAAAAGCTTGGAAAAAAAGTTTATCCTTTTCCACGTTGGTAAATCCTGTGCCCAGCCCCAACCGCCCTCTATTTCAATTTCTAGTTTGGCCAAACAAAAGGCAATCGCAAGCGTAAAAAATATTACCTTTAACAGAAATATAATAATCAATACCCTATACTATATAGCATGTCCAAGTTTACAGAAAAGGTAATACAAGTAGTGCGATTAGTGCCGTATGGAACAGTTGTGAGTTATGGACAAGTAGCAATAATGGTAGGCATTCCTAGAGCAGCTATACAGGTAGGCGCGGTACTTAATGGTTTAGAGGAAACGGTCCCCGTGCCATGGTGGCGGGTAATAAATAACAGTGGAAAAATTACTATAAAGGGCTCACTGTATACACCTCTAGACCAAAAGAAAAAACTTGAAGAAGAAGGTATAAAGGTAAACAGTGCGTTTGAGTTAGATATAGAAAAATACCGATTTAGACCCTCTATAGACATATTAGAAAGCCTAAAACTAGACGAAGAAATCATAGAAAACATCGTGAATAAATACCTGATATAACCCATAAATTGCGGAGCCAGTCTTTTGCGGGTATATTTAGAATAATTTTTAACACCCTGTTGGATCTAAAGGAGTCGCCATGTTAGTGTATTTTGGAACTACAATCATCATATTAGCAGCAATTTACATGCTAATAGCACTCCTGCTTGGAGCAAAAGCAGGTATTTGGCTTTGGATTGTCATGGTAATAGTATCTATTGGTTTTGTAGCACAAATGGTTGGCTGGCAAAATCGACCAAGCCAGTGGCAAAAACGAATGGAAAAGCCCCGGAGAAAAAAATCATGAACAAAGTTTTTGGGTCGACTACAGTATGGGTTATACCAAATATCTTTAGTGCCATAAATCTGATACGAGAGCAAAAATGCTTGGTAGGCGTGATCGAAGTAGCGGAAAGTGGTGGATATATATGTAATATAGTGTGCCAGCTAACAGAAATTGCCCAAATTAAGGCTCTGATACCTATGGTAGAAGAAACCGAAGAAACCTACAAAATACCAGACTTTGCACGCCTGCTATGCCCTTTAGGCGCAGAAGTAACGCAAAAGGTATTAACCGGACAGGGCACAGTTATACTGCATAAAACCACATATATTCCTACTCATACCGGGCAACTCCCCGAAGAGCAAGATAGTATCCTTAGAATATTAAGTAGAGACTAAACCTCAAACCCTCCTGTTTTGCAAAAATGCAGGAGGTTTTTTTTATCACACACGCGTTGGTATATAATTAACATATGCAAATAACAACAGACAAAATAAAAAATAGTACTAGTGGAATGGTTACCCCCGGTACATTGATTCTTATAATATTATTCTCTTTATTTAGCGGACTTGCCGTATACATTTACCAAAAACAACAGGTAGAGGTAAGAGACTTAAAAACACAGATTTTGGAGCAAAAAAATACGGCGCCTGAAAAAGCCAAGGTCGAGGACACCACGATGGTAGATAAAACTGTAAATACGGACCTGACTATTCTGCCACCTGCAACATGCACCATTTGCGACGAACTACCAGTAACCGTGTTCACACCAGGAGGTCTGTTTACCGATGCTGAAAAGTCTCAATTAAAGAATAAACTGATAGACCCATTTTTTGATTTCCAAAACAGCACGGAGCTCAACTATATAGTTATGACTATAGAAAAGTACAACCCCACACCAGCGCACGGATATAAATACGAAGTTCAGGGAATAACTAAATCTGGAGCCTATCAAAGCTTTTTGTTTGGGCAAGCAACGCCATTAGAGTGGTGGCTACCAGAGTGTATGGGTGGATGTAATTTTACACCGGAATTCGAAGCCAAATATCCAGAAATTGTAGAAGCACTCAAGTAGCCCTATAGCGTTTGACGGGACCGGCAGCGCACTCTATAATAACAAACAAAATAACCAAACTCATAAAAGGAGACAAAATGGTAATTTGGTTAGTAGCTTCAACAGCTTATAAGGCGTTCGAATCAAGAAGATTTGCAGGAAACACAGAGCGCACACAAGTTATCTTACTTACCCACAGGCGCGCTATAAATAAGTTAGGAAATCCAGAATTTGTCCAACCAATTAGAATTTTGATTTTTGATTCAGAGACCGATGACGCAATAGAATTAATGGGAAAACTCAGTGAAATTGATTCCGACTACCTGGCAGAAAAAAATCCCGGCTTTTTAGGGGCACATTACTTGATCCCTCAGTATGTATAAATAGCACATTTGGCACTCTTGTAAAATTTACTCGGGTGCCTTTTTTTTGACACTTATGCTCTTCAACCATAGACTAGAGATACAATGCCCAGTATTCCCTTAGATAAATTGGTTACCCCAAATTCGGTCTGTATCGTCGGGGCGTCCCGAGATAGAGCAAAAATCGGCCACATAATTTTAAAAAACATAAAAAACGGAGGATTTAAAGGCGACATTTACCCTGTTAATCCGAGCGCAAAGGAAATACTAGGGTTAGAGTGCTACCCAAATATGCAAAGTCTCCCCCAAAGCCCAGACCTAGCCATTATTGCAGTGCCAGTAGAGGCGGTACTGTCCGTAATGCGCGAGATCGCGGACACCCAAACAAAAAATGTAGTAATAATAGCCGCAGGTTTTAAAGAGGTTGGGGTCGAGGGACAAGAGTTAGAAAACGAACTTATCTCTTTAGCAACAAAACATAGAATTAATATACTAGGCCCTAATTGCCTTGGATTTGTAAATAACGAGGTTCATATTAATGCTACTTTTGCACAACCAGCTAAGGCACAGGGTAATTTAAGATTTATATCACAATCAGGTGCTATCGCGGCAAGTATATTTGACTGGATAAATGTAAACGGACTAGGTATTTCGCAGTTTATAACTCTTGGTAATAAAGCAGTCTTACAGGAAAACCACGTATTGCATTACTGGCAAAACCAAGATACTCCCTACAGCCCAATAGCACTATACCTCGAATCTATAAGTGACGGCCGCGAATTCATGAGACTGGCTTCTCAAACAACCCAAAAACACCCAATGCTTTTACTTAAACCAGGCAAATCACCCGAGGCCCAAAAGGCCATGGTATCACATACAGGGTCCCTTGCCGGAGAACACACGGTTATGGAGGCGGCATTGCAACAAGTTGGGGTTACGATGTGTTCTAGCCTAGAAGAGCTGTTTGACTACTCCATGGGGTTTTCGTGGGCGCCAA
>JBPOHY010000181.1:0-8733 GCA_052035055.1 candidate division WWE3 bacterium
TTGTGCCCCGTAAGTTATGGTTTTTCCGACTTCTTCGATTTGTGTTCCGGGCCATAGCCTTGACGCTACCGGTCCTGGAACCCACTGAAGTATTAGTTTAACCGGGAAAAGTCCAATAAGCAGCACAAAAATCCATTTGAGTAATTGCAACGAAAACTTTAGTGCGCCCAAAATGCTGTGCCCCGCTTTTGATATTTCATCAAAAAAACCTTCGCCTCGTCGACCGCCGCCTTTGCCATTTCTATTATCGTGCCTAGACATACGTACCTCCAAAAACTATAAGTTTTGTTTCTTGAATATTAATTTTTCAAATTGCGATGATTACCTGCTCAAACAAGAAGCATTGTAACGCTTCGCATTTGAGGGTATACAAAAAACTCGCGTAGAGCGAGATTTACGTGGATTGTACATAAAATAGACCCATAGGTCAACCGCGTGATATAAAAAGTATCACTTCTGTCAGGTAGGGTTTGCAACAAGGCAAACGGCCCTATAAACCTTTTGTATTATAAGTTGTGTTTTTGAGGGTCTTAGAATTATTCGTCGTCTTTAGCGCCTTCTTCTTCGTCTTCTGCAACCTTCTCTTTGGTTGCCTCAACCGCATTCATCAATTCTTCTTCCGTCTTTTCTTCGACAGCCGCTTCTTGCATTACTGCGTAGTCTAGCTTGGCTATTACGTCGTCTTCTTTTAGGTCAGTTAGTTCTACCTTTGAGCGGTCGTAATCTAGGTTGCTTGCTTTTATATCAGTGTCCATGTCTACTAACTTGAGTGCGTCAATCACAAATTTGTGTGGTAAGTCGTTTGGCAAAGCTTCTACCTCTACTTCGTTGTGTAACACTAGGATCAAAGCCTCCCCGGCCTTCACCAAGGGGTTCTCAGCCTCATTAATAAGTTCTACAGGAACTGCTGCTTTTAACTTTTCTTTTAAATTAACCTGATAAAAACTTACATGAATAGGTTGATTGTTTATGTGATGATATTGGATTTCTTTTACTAATACCGGATGCTTTTTGCCCTCTATTATAAGGTCAAATACAGAAGTTTCCCCTGTCTGTGCAAACATTTTAGTGAATTCGTTATATCCCACAGTTACAGAGGTTGACTCAAGACCTTTACCAAATATAACTGCCGGTATGAACCTTTCGGCCCTTAAACTAGCGGATTTTTTTCCTGTGAGGACTCTTTTTTGTCCAGTAAGTTGCATAATTTTTCTTTTTTGAGCAGCGCGTGTAAGTCCAATAAATCGTTGTAGCTTACACTTTTAAAACTTATAAATTTCTTAAACTCTTGTACGTTCAAATCCGATAAAATCGGTGTCATACCACTCCCAGTTGCAGTCACTGTTAGCATACTTTCTGCCTGACATTTTTGGCATACTGCGTGTGCAATAAAAGCTAGAGGAGCCTCGCTTATTGTTTCGAGCTTAGCCTCTTCCATACTGTTGCCGCATTTATAACAGTAAGCCTTTCGTAACTGTTCTATTATATATTTATTTTCAGGCATCAGGACGTTTTGAACGTAAGCGATTCTACTTACTAATTAGGCATAAGTCAATAACTACAAACTTGCAGAGTAAACTTTACTGCCGTTAACTAAAAAGATTTTGGATTCGTCTGGACTTATACTTATGCTAACTAAATCATCCCAGAACCCTTGTGCAGGTCTCAATTGTTTTATGAAGGCACCGTCCCCAGATAAAATAACTATACGCCCGTTTCCTCTATCTGCAACGTAAATGTTATCAAAGTCTACACTGGCCACCACCTTAGAGGCCTCCTTAAAGCCAGTATCCAACCCCGTAACCTCAAAAGTAGACTTGTCTCCCTGTGTATACGCAACCAACTTAGAGTCTGCAGTTACTATATAAATGCTATATGCTACGCTAAGAGACTTGGCGTTTAAAAAGTCTGTGCTTTCCCCCCATGTGCTGCTTTCTAAGTTGTTGCCGGTTTTTGTGTGTTTTGTGATCTTGTTGTTGTCCAGGGAATAAATATTTCCGTTGTACGCATCGTTTATTCCAAAGCTCCCCGTAAATGAGCTACTAACACTGTTATTTTCAACGTCAAGTATCTTGTAACCAGAGGCGTCCGCAAAACCTATGCCCCCCTCTTGTAGGGTTACGTTGCCTATCCCCATAAAGCCGGGTTGAACTGCACTAAACTTAGGTGCAGCAATATCAGATACAAATAGCTTTCCGTTATCTTTATCCGATATGAATAATTTAGATTTGGTAGCTAAAACGTCAAACGGTTTGGAGTTTTGGTCTGCTAGCTTTAAATCGTATAGGATTTCGGTGGCGACCCTTTGTACTTTATTTTGTTGATCGTTAGCAGTATCTTCTGCTACCGGTTTTTGTTCCTCTGGTTCTTTTTTTACCTGCTCCCCGGCTACTTCTTGGTGTCTCTCGGCTGTTTCATTTTTTTCTTGGTTGGCTGTATTTTGGCTTTTTAGGTAGGAAACTATTAGTGAAATTAGCAAAACTCCTCCAACTATTAGCAATACTGTTTTGGACCTAAAATTAATTCTCGGCGTGAGCCGCTTTTTTATCTTTATGCTAGTGCCTAGACTGGTTATAGCCTGTGGTTCCGGCGCATTGGGCTTGTTTAGGGCCGCCTTGTTTTTAAAAAATCCTGTCAAACTGCCGAGCTTTTTTGTCTTTCCGAGGATATTTTCCATAGCGGTCTTTGCCTGGACGCTTTTGGGGTTAAAATTAATGATTTCATCTTCTGTAAAGTTTGTATCTACAACAAATTTCATTATTAGGCACGCCTGTGTATTTTGAAGTTCTTTGGCGGATATAGCACTTTGAAGCAATTTTTGCGGTGTGTAAACGTCTGCAAAATACTTGGTACTCAAAATAACAACATCGTCGTCTCCCACAACGCCAGATGAGACGGAAAAATTCCCTTCAGAGGTCACATTAATGTCTTTGATGTTTCCATGCCTTATGATGTACCCATTAGCGGTTCCAAATTGAACAAAGTACAATACATTTCCCCACAAAACGGTTGCGATTAGGTGGAGTTCTACGCTTTTTTCTACAGTTGCCGTGGTTCCAGGCAAGTTGGAGATTTTTTCGGTTACTTCTGATACTGCCTTTTCCAAGGACTGTATGGGTGAAATGTTGTCTGAGTGATAGTAAGTGTCGTTTAATACGTCAGCAATAATGCTTTTTACCAGTTCCGTGTTTGGATTACTGGTGTGTTTGAGTTCAAATACTCCATAAACCGCCCCCTTTTTTAGAAGTTGTTCCTTTTCTTGGGGTTCAATTACAAAGCAACCAGCAAAGTCCGCACTTGTCTCAGAAAGTGTAGGCTCTAGCTTTTGTATTTTTGCTGTAAGTTTCTTGTTCATTATAATAAAAGAATTATGGCTATGACCGTTATTGTTAACGATCCTAACAAATGTATGTAGCCAATCACCGAAAACATTCTCGCTGCCGTGGTTTGAAAGCCTGCATTTAATAGCTTAACTTGTCTGACTATCAAAAACGCATAAAAGTTGTACAGGACAATTATTACTGTGACCAATACTTGTAGAAGCGAAAAAAAGCCTTTAGTTGTAAAGAGGGCTACGATTAGGTTTTCAATCATGGTGTTTAATTTCCGAAACCAAATCCGACAAAATGTCCTGTACCTTTGCTGGGTTTGGCACTTTTTCAAAATTGAATTCGCGCTGTTCCGCGGCGGTTTGAATCATTATGTCCCCAAAATTAAAGACTAGCTGCATAAATCCCTTCACGCTGTGTGTTATGTCCTCGACATTCCTTAGCGGCGCTTCCGATATGTCTCTACTAAGCATGTGGTGAAAATCCATGTCTATAATACGTTTATTTGAAATGATATATACATTAAAGAACCAGTTCAGGAACCTTTCAAATACAAAGCCTATGGCAAATATGTACCAAAATATAGTTAAAACAAAAGCGAATTCTGCCGGAACAAACGCTTTTTTATCTATAGCCATCGCGAGTAAAATCCAGTCTATTAGTATGGGTGCTAAAAACAAGCCTATAGACCCAAAAAACCAACCCACGTTTGTTACCACACTGCGGCGCAATACATATAAAATTGTTTCGTCGTGGTCTTCGCCAATAAAACAAACCTTTTCAGGGTTTTTTATCATTGCATGTGTAAGAAGTCTCATCATTGGTGTTATTATAGCACCAGACTCGGCAGATTTTGCCAAGAACACGTGTATATGAACATGTACGACTCTGCTCACATATCGCATATTAAAAGTTATTTATTGCTGGCGGATCGCCGGGGTATTGTATACGCCACAAGGCGTTATCTTTTTCTGGGATACATTAAGTTACAACAACTATTATTTCCTATAATCAAAATTTGGAGAAAGTCAGCACCCTTTACATTTATGGGACACAAACTGGAGTATTTTTATCATCCTTATAATGTTACTTGGCTTAATGAGCGTGTATTAGAGGTACCTATCTTTAAGCACCTCCTAAGTAGCTGTGGGGATAACACCTCTATATTGGAAGTCGGCTCAGTCTTAGGTAATTACACGCCTATTTTCCATACCGTTGTAGATAAGTTTTCTCGAGATATTGATGTTGTAAATAAGGATATTTTGGACTTTTACCCCAAAACTAAATACAAGCTAGTTTTGAGTATTTCTACAATGGAGCATATTGGTGTTGATGATACTGTAAATGATCCTAAATTAGCCATTAAGGCCATTTCGCATGTTTTAGAAAATTGCTTGCTCAATGAAGGTGCCTTTTGGTTTTCTTTTGCATTTGGCTACAACCCCACTTTGGATGAGTATGTCCTTAGTAACTTTAGCCAGTCTAGTTGGTTTTTTCATCGAATAGGCGTGACAGAATGGTGCCCCACGGTTGATCCAGTGCTGATTCAGAGTGCAAAATATGACGCACCTTTTAAACTAGGTAACCTTTTGTGCGTTGTGAGGTGTAATAAATGAATTTGCCAAAAATCTCTATAGTCACGCCTTCTTTCAATCAGGCAAAGTTTATAGAACGTACTATAGTTTCTGTTTTAACCCAAAATTACCCAAATCTGGAATATATTGTTGTTGATGGTGGGTCCACGGATGGCACATTAGCAATTTTGGAAAAATATAAAGACAAACTCAAATATGTATCGGAGAAAGATAATGGTCAATCAGACGCTCTAAACAAAGGTTTTGCCATGGCCACTGGTGATCTTTTAGGTTGGCTTAACTCAGACGACTGTTATTTGCCTGGGTCATTACATAAGGTTGCTAAAGTATTTCGGGTACAGTCTAAATCGCAGTGGTTAATAGGTTTTTGCAAGATTATTGATCAACAGGATGTTGAAGTAAGTCGTGCCATAACGAGTTACAAGAACCTACTTTTGAAGTTTTTTGCGGGTCCTGCCACCTTGCATGTTGCTAACTTTATTTCTCAACCGGCTATTTTCTTTACACCTAAGATTTTACAAAAGGTTGGAGGTTTGGATTTGAACTTGCATTATGCTATGGATTATGACCTGTGGTTTCGCCTATATAGAGAGGTTTCGCCAGCTGTGATAACAGACTATTTAGCAGCCTTTAGAGTGCATATGTCTTCTAAGGGCACTACTGCCTTTAATGCCCAGTTTAGGGAACTTAATGCTGTGTCTGCTAGGTACACTAACAACCGTGTATTGTTGACGTTGGGAATTTGGCATAACTATTTGGTACAAAAAATTTATATGCACACGAAACCTTCTAATTAGCTGCTTCATTTAACAATTCCAGATACTTTTTTGCTACCTTTGGCCAGGCAAATTCTTTTGCGCGCTCCATACATGCTGTGCGCATTTTCTCTGTTTCTAGGTCAGTAGCGTTTTTGATGGCATGCATTTTACCCAGCAGGTCTTTTTGGTTCATGTACTCAAACGTATACCCAGTTTTTCCGTCTTCGATGATTTCGCTTGCACCGCTACCTTTTACCACAATTGCTGGTGTTCCACTGGCTAGAGCTTCGGCTACAACCAAGCCGAATGGTTCTTGGGAAGCCAAAATTAGAGCTTTGCTCTCTTGGAATGTTTTAATAAAAACCTTTTGGGGGCCTACTCCCAAAAATTCAACAATCTTTCCCAGCCGCTCCCTTTCTATGTACTTTTTTAACCCATGTAGCGTGGGTCCTGCCCCTACAATATATAGTTTATAACCACTGGCAGATGTTTTTCTAAAAGAGTTAAAAGCTGCAATTATACAAAAAGTATTTTTGAATTTTGTGAGTGTATTAACAACTAAAAATTGATTTAGTTTTGTTTGATGGTGCGGTTTAAAAATCTCAGTGTCCACTCCCAGATGACTGTATGCACTATTTTCTGGAGATATTTTATAAGTACTCTGCGCATTTCGCAAAGTAAATTTTGAGTTTGCGATAACAAAATCATGTTTCTTGGTGAAATATATGTCTAATGCTCTCAATAGAGGTCTAAGTATTCTAATCCCAATTTTCATGCCGGTGCCCTTTACTGACGCTATCCATTCATTACTATGTATAAACGCCGATGGTTCCTGGCACATCCATACCAGTTTTAGAGACGGGTTAAAAAGCTTCAGTAGCCCTCCCCACCAGTTGGCTGGAAATACCTGTGTAAACACACTATCGTGTGGGAGTTTGTTTAGCAACTTATGTATCCTATATGTTGATAAAGGTAGCTGTATCCAAAAAGACAAGCTCGAAGATACAGGCCCCCCGATTTCAATAAACTGCATATATTGCTTATAAGGTGCAACAATTGCGGCTCTGGTGGTTATTGTGATTATTTTTATATCTACACCCATTTTTGAGAGGTGTTTAGCCAGTTCTAGTACGAACATTGTCGCACCTGTGTAAATTGTAAAGTGTGGATGAATTATTATTAGCCTCTTTATCATTACTGTAGTTTTAAATATGCGTGGCACCTTGATATACTTTGCTTGTGCCAAATATACCACATACAAAATATGCAGTAGTTATCCCGGCCTATAATGAAGAGCAAGTGCTTGGGGAGGTAATTCGTTCACTAAAGGCCATGGTACCTACACCACCGGAATTTATTTTAGTGGTTAATGACGGTAGTTCTGATAGGACAAAAGAAATTGCGCAGGCCAATGGCGCAGTAGTGGTCAGCCATTTGGTTAATTGTGGCTATGGTGCTGCTATTAAGACTGGATTCGACTGGTGCTTACAAAACGCTAACGATGTTGATTTTATAGTCACTCTAGATGCTGACGGTCAGCACTTAGCTGAAGATGTCTCTGCTGTTTTGAAATCTGATGCCGACTATGTTATTGGCCGTAGGGTCTTTGCTGACGGGTCACCTTTCTTTAAATCTTTGGCTAATAGATTGGCAGACGTACTTGTTTTTATGTTGGGTGGCGTATTTGTTCACGATACCTTTTCGGGCTTGCGAAAAATCCGCTACTCAAAATTACAACTTTTTAAACTTCAACTGCAGGATTACTCTGCTTGCGCGGAGCTAGTGTTGCAAGCAGTGAGGGGTAAGCTACAAATTGCTTACGCAGAAATTCCTGCTCGATATAGTGCCTATTCGATGGGTAAGGTTAAGCGGTTACGATATTCCAATGTTTTTGCAATGGTTAAAAAGTTAATGGCCTAAGTCAATATGAATTTATTTCAGCTTATAAGTCTACCAATTCTAATAATCTTTATTTTTATAGAAATAATAAATCTGCGGGAGAAATCTTTTTTACGCGCTCTATATGCTTTGCGCTGGGTAGCAATAGCTGTATTTGCTTTTACTATGATTGCGATTCCATCTGTTTCTCAGCAGTTGGCAAATTTGTTTGGAATAGAGCGCGGCACAGACTTTGTAGTTTATTCAGTGTTGATTTGGGTTTTTTACAAACTGCGTTCCCAAACAAAAGAAATAGGGGATGTAAATAATCAACTGGTTAAGCTGGTTAATAAGTTGGCTTTAGAGGATGCGCCTAAAAATGAAAATCAAAGACCTGCTACTCCAACTACGCCCTAACCTGATTCCAATTGTTTTTCTCTTGCTCGCTTTTATATACATGTGGTTTCGACCCCAGATTTTTTCTGGCGTTATGCTTGTAGTAGCCTTTATTCTATTGCTTAAAAAATTAGACAAGCTGCCCTCACCTAAACTATTTGTTTACGCGGCCGGCACCTTTTATCTCTTTTTATCAACTGTTTATATTCGCGTATTTTCATATGATTCTTTAATTTTATATTTTAGAAATTTACTTTTACTAGCAGACGATTTTAAGATCGATTATGTAGAAAACCCAGTATTTCCTTATCCTGTCGAATTCTTTTTAGCTTTATTGCTAAGGTTCGCCAATCTTTATATGGTTAATTTTGCATTTGGGATCGCGACCTTGGGTGTTTTATATACATCCTGGCTCATTTACAAAAGACTAGGGTTTAGCAATTTTGTTGGTGTTTCCGGTTTACTCATATTAATTGCTTCCCCGACATTTTTGGAATTTGCCTTGTTTGAGTTTAAGCCGGACATGTTTATTCTGCTTCTTGTTAATTTAGCTGTCTTGCAGTTTCTACGTATACAAAAACACAATACGTTGCTAGGTCTAGCACTTTTGGGTGTTTTGCTTTCGGTAAGTGTTTTGGCAAAGATGACAGTCGTTTTTTTTTGCCAACCTTTTATATTATTTATCTTTTTTTTAAAGTGTTTAATAAGAAAAGATCTTATTAAGTCTAAATTTGTTGGTTGTGTATATTTAGGGGTGTCCTTTTTTATGGCGTTAAT
>JBPOHY010000150.1:0-2012 GCA_052035055.1 candidate division WWE3 bacterium
AATCACGACAAACAAATACAAAAAATAGGTATACTGGGAGGCGCAGCCTGGCAAGAAACCGATGAAACATACATAGACGCCTTCAATGTGTGCAAGTTGTTGGCCGAAAACGAATATGAAATTGTGAATGGCGGAGGACCTGGAGTCATGCGGGCTTCTACAAAAGGCGCACATGCAGGTGGCGGACGCGTGTTAGCTGTAACATACCACCCAAATAAACCAAAAAGACACTATGAGGGCGTAGACCTGGAAAATGACTTTGACGACGAGGTCATAACCCTAGACTACTTTGACCGCACTAAAGTAATGCTACAAACAACTCAAATGCACATAGTTTTTAAGGGAAGCCTTGGAACACTAAGCGAGTTTGGGATGACATGGATAAGTTCTTGGATTCATGAACCAGATAACAAACCCATCGTTTTGTATGGAGCCTTTTGGCATGAGGTTTTAGAGGGATTAAAAAAACACTTACTGATAGAACATAACGAGGAACGCCTGGTAAAGATATGTACGTCCCCACAGGAAGTTGTGGATTATGTAAATTCGTTGTAATGGTTTTGTGCACGGCACACCTTATTAAATGTCCGATACTATAAAAATACCCCCAGAAGAAATTGAATCCCTGTGGCAACAGCCAGATTTTGATGCTAGCCAAGCAACAAGAACTCCAGAAAACAAGAATAAATTTGAAATATGGCCAAATGCTACTCCGCTATATGAGCAGGCTTCCACTAGGCAACCTGATGAAAACACAGGAACAACAAATATAACAGCCGACTATTTAAAACATGAGCATGATCGTATTGGCAACGAACCACGATGGTATATGAACCCCAAACCTTTGAGCGAAAAAGATGAAAGCGTTGTCTACGAGATATACGACACAAAAATGAACATGAAGCAAATCGCAAAAAAAATAATTCCACACCCCCGAAACGTATATAACTTACCCACTTTTAATAAACTTGAAAGAGAAGCAAAAGCACAGGACCGCGCGGCTACAGCAACGCACCGAATACCAAAAGTTTTTGACATTGTAGAGAATGATGGGGACTTGTATATGATTATGGAAAAAATTGAGGGAGATAGTTTGGACAAGTATATTGCTAATCAAACACTTTCGCACAAAAAAAGTGCCAGCCTGGTATTAGAAATAGCAAAAATATCAGAAGAACTGCAACAAATTGGAATACTCCACAGAGATATTAAATTGACTAACATCATCGTTGATAAAAATGGGTTCCCCTACTTGATTGATGTTGGTCTAGCTAACATTACTTTGCCTAACACACAGCATGGGGTAGGCACAAAGGGATACCGCCCTCCAGAGTCTGCAGAAACAAATCCTATTCCGCATAACGAAGTCGGCGAAGTATATTCATTTGGGAAATTATTAAGAAAGTCTATGGACGTAAGAAGTCTTAGGGAACAGGTACCAACAAGCATTTTAGACGTAATAGAAAAAGCTTGCCAGCTAAAGCCAGAAAACAGATATCAGAGTCTACATGCGTTTACTGATGCTCTCACAAAGGCGATTGAACAAGCGCCTGACGAGCCCAAATATGTAGATGAAAATTCAGAGGATGTTCCTGATTTTTATCAGTAAAAACATTAAAGGGTACCAATATTCCACATGTGGAAATTTTTGGTACCCTTCTCGGCGCAGTTCCGATAAATTAAGCAGTCAGGATAGAGAATCTATTATCCGATTGTCGGAGTTACGTGAATATTTGCAGATCTGCAAAAACCTTGAAGTAGCTGGGTGCGATGTACACTGTATTGGTTCCGCTAATTCAAAGAATATTCTAAACGTAAAAATTTCTCGTACTGAGTGCTAAAAAACAAAAAAGCTAGTTCTCAATAGTGAGCTGGTCGGTGGCGTAAAAATTGACGCTAACACGAAACAGCTTCGCATGAGAACCCATTGCATGGGGCATGTTACCTCCTTATAAAATAAGAGATCGAATACCTAAATAATTGGGTATTCGGTAACTTCTACTTTTTCATCC
>JBPOHY010000097.1:0-3219 GCA_052035055.1 candidate division WWE3 bacterium
GTCATGCTTATGTTGTGGAGCTATAGAATTTACCTTATCTTGCATACTCTGTAATTTTAAATATTTTTCCTCTGGATTTGAAGCACTTATTAGGGCAGATCCCACGGCAAATTTTGTAACCCCCAATTTTACCAATGCTTCTATGTTGTTTTCGTCTATACCGCCGTCAACCTGTACCGGTATGTGGGGAAATTTGAGCCTAAATTCTTTGATTTTTTCCAACACCTCCGGGACAAAAGGGTGGTGTTGTCCTCCAGGTTTTATCGTCATAAACTGTACATAGTCTAGGTCTTTTATGTAGGGGTCCAGTGCTTGTAGTGGGGTTTCTGGTGCTAGCGATAGCCCAACCTTGTATCCGAGTCCCTTCGCTTTACTTATAAAATCGGATATGTCTGTGGCCTCAATTTGCGAGCAT
Source organism: candidate division WWE3 bacterium (assembly GCA_052035055.1). Taxonomy (GTDB): domain Bacteria; phylum Patescibacteriota; class WWE3; order UBA101185; family UBA10185; genus JBPOHY01. The sequence continues at coordinate 416 of JBPOHY010000097.1, forward strand.
ACGCTTACCGCATTGTTAACCTTTATTAAAAAACGCGCGGGATCTTTTACTAGTAGGTGTAGTTCGAGTTCGACTTTGGTTTTTATAGTGTCCAGCTGGGCTATGTCCAAGTAGGTGTGTCCGGCAAAGATAGTATTGTCTACAAAATCTATCTGCACCATTGTGGCAATTTCGTCGAATAGTTCAATTTTGTTTTTTATGGCTTCAAGATTTTCCTCTAGTATCGCGGGTAATATCATTTTTCCACCTGACTAATTTTTTTTAATCTTCTAATGTGGCGCTCCTCGTTACTAAAGGGAGTTTCAAGCCAAGCATCAACTGTTTTAAGAGCGGTTTCGTTTGTAATAAAGTCGGCGGGTAGCGCAAGAACGTTAGAATTATCATCTTCGCGGGAAGTTTTTGCCTGTTCGGGCATGTAGCAAAGGGCACACCTTATGTCCTTAAATTTATTTGCTAACACGCTTACCCCCACACCATTTCTGCAAGTAATAATAGCTGCAGTCTTTGCTTGTTGTACTTGTTCCATAGCTGGGATAACGTAGTCTGGATAATCATCGTCGGGGACTAATTGGTGGGGTCCAAAATCTTGGACCTCTATACCTTTTGCCTGAAGATGTTGTGCTATCGAGTTTTTTAATTCATATCCACCGTGGTCGGCTGCTAGATATATCTTCATACTTATATGCTATCACAATGCAATCGCGGGTTTTTTGGGTAGCCAATGAGCTAGACATATTAAAATGATGTTTGCAAAGCTAATTAAGCACCACATACAGTAGGCATAAATTACAAATGCTTCTAGGTAAGTTAGGTACGTCGAAAAAAGCAATCCCCAAACAAGCCAAAAATTTGTTAAAGCTGGCAAGTAGTTTTTTTGTGTGCTAAGGGTGTCTGCAGTGGGTTGTTTTTGTTCTTTTTGACTATAAAATAAGTGTAAAAGAGCGAATAGAACAAAATAATACATCATACCCCATATGCCAACTGGTATACCAAGGAATTGAGCATACTTGCTGTTTTGTACGATGTCGCATCCTCTGTTACTTAAGCAGAACAATGGGTTGCTTGTTAACTTTGCATAGGTTAGGTACCCCGAAACCATTATTCCTATTATTGGGAGATAGAGTAGTTTTTTCATCGTTATAATTATTGCAGACGCATGGGTTGTAGAACAGTTCTAATTAATGCGTATAAACAAAGATACAAAATTAACAGCTTTCCACTCCCTAGCTTTAATTTTCTACTTTTATACAGGTGTACAAGAAGTAGGAATAGTCCAAAATCTAATATGCTTTCATACAAAAAGAGTGGATGGTAGTAAGAAATTCCGCCCATTTCAGGTGGCCTGTATCTGGAAGCCACGGCCATTTTCCATGGTAGGTTGGTAGGAGTTCCTAAAACTTCATTATTAAAGTAGTTTCCCCAACGGCCTATGCTTTGGCCTAGGGGTAAAAGTATCGAAGCCAAATCAAGCCACTTTAGTATTGGCTCCCTTTTATACTTTAGATAAATTGCTATGCTAAGAATTCCGCCCGCTATAGCGCCAAAAATTCCTAACCCCCCGTTGTATACTTTTAGAATTTCTAATAAGTCGCGACTGTAATAACCCCAGTAATCTATAACATGATATAACCTGGCGCCTATAACTCCACCCAAGAGGCCAGACAGTCCACATCCCCAGTAAGTATTGGGATTTAGATTTTCCCTGCGTACAATTTTTTCACCGACCAAAAGGCAGACAAATGTAGCACTACCTATTAGTAAGCCATATATATTCATTTAAAAAATGGAAATGCTGTAAATCAAAACCGCAAATATACAAAGTCCGTATATGCTTGCTTGTTGGCTGGTTGGTTTATTTTTTAATACCCAAAACCAGTCTTCCAGATCGTTTTCAAAGTAATACTCCGAAAATCTGTACAGTGAGTTTGCAAGGGTAGAAATTACTAACGCCTGTATAAATATGTTTGTGGAGGATGCTACGACAAAAATGGTTACTCCTGCCAACACCATCTGGAACAAGGCACTATTTAAAGTTTGCTCTCTAAGTTCCTTTTTATGAAAGTGAATATGCTGGGCTGCATTAGCAAAGTCCTTGTGTTTAATGTAGCCGGCCAACGTTTTAGAGAAATGTGCATTGGGCTCTATAAAGTAAGCATGAATTACATAGTCGAGGTCTAGGATAAAGGCTCCAAGCATTGACCCAAGCGCAACCATAGAGATTGTCATTGGGCTACGTATTACATTAAGGGCAATTAAAACAATGGTTAAGGCTAAGGCTAGCAGAACAGGTATTTTGTAAAGTGAAAGAAGTTTTCCGTACACTACTTAAATAGTATTGCAAAAAGCCCGACTATTCAACTTTTTGTTTTTGTTCTTTTTCATCTCGCGCTTTTCTAAGCTCTTTAAGTTTCCACATAAATAGCTTTCCTTTTGTGGTACTTTTTTCGTTACCAAGCGCAAATAACCTGGCCGTTTCGAGTAGGTTGCGGTCTTCGCTTTTTGCCAGCATCAGATAAAGCGTTCGATGTTTATTGTCCCCAAGCTCATCAGCCAAGCGATTGCCAAATGCCTGAAATTCGTGCTTATTTCTAAAATCAGCTTTGCGGGCTTTATTAACAATGATATTTTTTATTTGATCCATTCAATGCTTATTTTGCAGCCTTTTGTGTTTTTTGGCAAAAAAAACCGAGACTGGTGTTTATTAAACGGTCTCGGTTTGTGGAACTTGCTAGGTATACCAAAGAGGCTAGCTGAATTTTTTGAGGTTGGCCAGTGCTGTAGACTTTTTTGGTGTGAGATTTTCC
>JBPOHY010000145.1:0-4707 GCA_052035055.1 candidate division WWE3 bacterium
AATGAGTTTGGGTTGGTGGCCAAAAACTTGGATGACAGTAATGCAATATACAAAAAACAGAGCATAGAGTTTCACCTCTTTGACTTTGCACGCGAGCTTAGTTTGTATCTTATACTGTTTTGCACGAGCATAATTATTTTTTACAATGCTTTTGAAGGGTTAATCACTGTTGGTACAGTAATTATCTTGCTCCAATTAGTCGACCGTGCTCGCTATCCTTTGTTTGGGATGTCTTATATTTTGGGGCAAATTCAGGCTACAGAAGCTGGGTCAAAAGAATTCTTAGAAATTCTGGACCTGGAATCGACAGAGGACTATAAACTTTTAGAGACGGCTGAACGCCTAGAATCTCCCACCATTGAGTTTAAGGATGTGACTTTTAGCTATGCTTCTTCGGACAATGTTATTCAAAATGCTTCATTTAATATTCAAAAAGACGAAATGGTCGCCTTGGTTGGTCCAAGCGGCGCTGGTAAGTCTACAATAGTTAACCTGATCCTAAAGTTTTACAACCCCGCGAGCGGCAATATATTGCTGAATGGTAAAGATTACGCAACTTTGTCGCACAGCTTTGTACGCCAAAATATAGCGCTTGTGTTTCAGGAAAACGAATTGTTCTCATCCACTGTAAAAGAAAATGTTTCTTACGGTTTACAGTCGAATGACGAAAGGATAATAGAGGCGCTAAAAAAGGCTAACGCGTGGGGTTTTGTTTCTGCATTAAAAGACGGCATAGAAACCGAGGTTGGCGAGCGCGGTGTAAAGCTATCTGGTGGCCAAAGGCAACGTATCCAGATTGCGCGTGCTATATATAAGGATGCCCCGATTTTAATTCTAGATGAGGCTACATCTAGCCTTGACGCAAAATCCGAAAGCGAGGTTAGCGACGCCATTGAAAACTTAGTTAAGGACCGCATGGTTATTGTTATCGCGCACAGATTTTCTACTATCCAGCACGCCAACAAGATAATTGTCTTAAACGACAAAAAAATTGAGGCAGTTGGAACTCCATACGAGCTCGCAACTAGGGACGGTATTTATGCCGATTTACTCAAATACCAAATTGATGGTAATAAAAAGCTTTTAAAGAAGTTTGATATCTTTTAAAAAAAAATAGGAGCCGAGAAGTTTAAATTGCGATTTAAATTTCTGAGCTCCTAACTACTATCTCTAAATCAGCGGCCATACATTTGGATGTTTCGCCAAATATAGGATAAAGCAATTACGTCACCTTCTTCGTACTGAGGTTCCGTTTTACAATTAGTACACGTATGCGTTTTTGGCCAAGTGCCCATTAAATCTCGCGGGTCTGTGCCAATAACTTTCCTGCTTAACTCCCAGATGTTCCTATAACTGCAAATATAATAATTACTATTAGCAGCATTATTAGATAGATCGGTCCTAATTCCTCAAACGCTTTTTTTGGGCCTTCGCCTAATGTACCAAGAGCAGCTAAAAATGGGTGTTCTACCGCAAGAAATATGTCAAAAAACCCCGGGGCATCGCTGTCTTCCCTTTTTGGTGTTTTCACTAAATTCACTCCTTAATCAGACTTATGTAGTACTAGCGCTGTGTAAATCTTTTTTGTCTCCCCAAATATGTCACTCGTACGCTTTAATCTGACTCGTGCCAATTTGTTTAGTAGCTCTGTTTCAAAAATGGTTGTGGCCTTTTTTTCATCGGTCCATTTCCAAATTGCTTCTTCCACTTCTTTAAAGGGCCTTTGTTCAAGTTTTGCGATGCGGAAAAGCATGTAATACACGCGCATGAGTCCCAAAATGGTAATTGTTGGTATTGCAATGAGGGCACCAATGTAGGTCCATTTCCAAATGTTCAAATATCCGCCTAAGTTGAATCCAAAAATCAATTGTCCGAAAAACCACTCAGGAAGAGCAACAAGTGCTGTTAAGATTGTCCATAACATTAAACTTACTGCCAATGTCGGGATGGTGCGTCGTATTGTTTTCAATGTAAAAGTTCTCCTTTGTTAAGATTAAATGTGCTTGTTTGTATATTTGTATCAAAAAACGCCTTGAAAATCAAGCCCATAGTCTTCGATGGGCGCAGCAACTAAAGCTTGCGGTTTTCTTCGGGTTTTTGCGATGGAGGTGTAAAATTTACTAACTTTATGTTGCCAAGAAAATTAACATTTGTAGATGTAGAAACCACCGGTGGCAGTTTTAGAAAAGATCGAATTATTGAGATTGGGATTATTCAGACTGAGGACGGCGAGGTGGTAAATCAATTTAATTCGCTAATACACCCGCAGCAACATGTTCCGCAGTCAATTTTAGATTTAACCGGTATATCAGCGTATGAGCTCGAACGCGCTCCGTCTTTTAGGGAAGTTCAGCAGGAAGTTGGGGAGCTTTTAGAGGATTCTGTTTTTGTCGCGCACAACGCAGCTTTTGACTATGGTTTTATAAAAAATGAATTTAAGTTGTTGGATCATAATTACTCGGCTAAGTGTTTGTGTACTGTAAAACTTTCGCGCGCGCTGTTTCCTAAATATAGGCATCATAACCTAGACAGCTTGATAGAGCGCTTTAATTTTGAATGTGCAAGTCGCCATAGGGCGCTAGATGATGCAAAGGTTATGGTTGATTTTGTGGACTTGATTAAGGTCAAATTCCCAGCCGAAAAAATTGAAGCAGCTGTAAACCGAATATTAAAAAAACCCTCGACGCCAATAGGTGTCTCACAGCAACTGTTGGACGCTCTCCCAGAATCTCCCGGGGTTTACATTTTTTATGGTGATACAGATATTCCTTTATACATTGGAAAAAGTGTAAATATTAAAAATAGAGTTTTATCGCACTTTTCTGCGGCTTCTTTGTCTAGCACCGAACTAAAAATTGCATCCCAGGTTAAGCGTGTTGAAACAGTTACTACAGAGGGGGAGCTTGGCGCTCTGCTACGAGAGTCTAAATTAATAAAGCAAATGCAGCCGGTTTATAATCGCAGACTTAGGGGCGCTACTAAACTTGTTTATTTGGGATATAAACTTAACGACGCTGGGTATAAAGAGGCTGTGACTTTTACATCGCCTCCCCAAGAAGTTTTGGGTATTTTTAAGAGTCTTAAGCAGGCAAAAGAAACATTGATGGAATTGAGTGAAAAGCATAACTTGTGTAAAAAACTACTTAATTTAGAAAAACCTACCTCGAGCTGTTTTGGATACCAGCTGGAAAAGTGTAAAGGAGCTTGTGTTGGAAAAGAAACTCCGGTTATGCATAACTTACGCTTTGACATGGCTTTTGTACAAACCAAGCTTAAATCCTGGCCTTTTGATGGTGCGGTTATGATTAGCGAAGGGAATTCAAAGTTTTTGGTTGATAATTGGCAGTATTGTGAACTGCAGGAAGATAATGTTGATCTTGTAATGGAAGTTGTTACCGGCGATGTTTTCGATTTAGATACCTACAAAATCTTGTCTAGCTATATTTATTCCGCAAAAAAACAAAAGAATATTGTCGTGTTAAAAAAATAGGCAAAAAAAACTTCCGAATGGGTTTCCGCTCGGAAGTTTTGCAAATAACTGTCAATTTATTTTTTAGGTACCATTTTTGTCGTGACTACAAAATAACCATCGCCCCAAATTGTGGTGTTTATAAGTGAAGGAATACCCTCAATGATATAAACGTGTGCTTTGTCAAACCTCAATACGGTTGGAATTCTTGCCAGGGCATTATCGACAATGTCTTCTGCAGTCACAGGCTGTTTTAATTCCCCAAATACGTACGGGTCAAATTCTATAGTGACTGTAATGCGGAACCCCATTAGAGCGTATTCAAAGGATATAGTTTGCATATTCAGCTCCTTTTTTTAACCCGAAATAAGACTTAATAAAAACAGCAGTAAGAACATTCCCAATCCAAGAACACCGCCCGTAATTAGAATTATTGCCCCTGTATATTGTCGTAGCCAAAAAAGGTTAGGATGCTTTATGGCGAGTTCCTTTTCGATGCCTGTTTCTGTTACTACCTGCCCTTGGTAATTTTGCAATATTTCAGCACGTGCCTTACTAAAGGGAATGCTAGCAAAGATAATAAATAAAAACGTGCACCCAACCATGACTGGAATAGTAATAAACATTGCACCTATCATTGAACTCACAAATAAAAACAAAATGTAACCGAGTGTCATGTGTTACTCCTTATAACGTGATTTGCCCAATTATACGCTTTTTGCGTACCAAGCTCAAGTGCTATGGGATTAAAAAACCCCACGAAAGTTTTGAATTCTCGTGAGGTTTTGGGTTTCTTGTACGCTGCCTATTTTTTGAGAAAGCCTGTGCCAACTTCAAGGACCTTTAAAAGCAAAAATCGCCAAATTAATGTTCCCATCTCATCAGCATGTTCAACAATTCCCGAAATAAGCTTGGTGTTCTGTTGCCATACCTCGAGAGCTACATGAGATAGTCCAATTAATATGATTAGTCCAAGACCATAAACCAGAATCACTTTTTTTGCTGACATCTTGTAACCACGCAGGGTACATAGTTGATCGGCGCAAAACAGTGCAAATATGGCTCCAAGGATCAACAGCCCTTTGCCCATATAAGTCGTGGCGGCAAACGATCCTACCAGATAAAACGCAACCACAACAGGTGTTCCATCGTAGGGTACCCCTACTGTAGGTGCATTGCTGGTGACAGCCACAAAAACTAAAAACCAGGCCAGACAAAAACCTCCCAAAAAGAATAAT
>JBPOHY010000135.1:0-6968 GCA_052035055.1 candidate division WWE3 bacterium
CAAACAGTCTTTTTAGTTTCACGTTGAAAGGCTATATATGCTTTTTTCAGCTGTTGTTTGTCTGGGTTATCCTCGGCATCATAAATTACAACGTACTCGCCTGTTGCAATATTTAAACCATAATTACAGGCTTTAGGTTTAGTCTTAGGCATAGAGTGAGGAACAACCACGATCTTAAAATGATCGGGTAAGTGCATAGCCTCTGCCGCTTCGACGGTTTCTTTGTCGTTTTCCTCTAACAAAAGTAGTACCTCTAGTTTATTTTTTGGCCAATCAATTGCGTTAACATTGTCAACGAAATGCCCTAAAACATTTGCTTCTTTATAAAGCGGACATAACACCGTATATACGGGTAATTTTGACTCGTCTAAAGCAGAAACTTCATCTAAAGACACCACGTATTCTGGTGGGAAATGCAAACTCTTTAAGACAACGTACAAGTTAAAAACCACGTCTAAAAAGTAAATAGCACTTAGGAGGCCAATTAAAATTTGAAAGGTTAGTAATGCATTGGCAAACAAACCAAAAATAAGCAAAACAAACATTGCTACAAGCGTAATCTTCTGACCAGTTATTAGCGTATAAATTGCTGACCTGGTCTGTGAAAGTTTTGAATGAGTTACATACTGCTTGTTTCTATAAATTATAGGGGCATTGTGGTCCCCTAAACGGTATATTCTTCGGTCCTTGAACCTTGTTTTTATGGCGCATGTAGCTATAGCTAACCCGGTCTTTAAAAACCCAACGTGGGATGCACCACCATTTCTACTTTCAAACGAAATGTCGTAGTTTTCTATTGTATAGCCAAGTTCTGTGGCGGCGTGCAGTAGTGGTATATCAAATGTCCAGGCAGTAATCAAAGACAGGTCAATGTGTTTATAAATATCTCTCCTAAAGACTTTTAGGCCAGACTGAATATCGGTTTTAAATCCCAATAGTAAACGTCCAAATATAAATACATTTGCGCGAGAACCAATCTTTCTTATAAGCGATGGACTTTTATAGTCTTTACGATTTGCGACCACGACACCGACTCCAGATTGACGTAGTACGGCCAACATATGTGGCAGCGCCTGAGGTGGATACTGAATGTCCCCGTCTATAAAACCAACGTACTCTGCTGTAGAAACCTCAAAGCCCTCGAGTAGAGAAAATCCTTTACCCGGAAGTCCCTTTTTTTCATGAACTTTTATCGGATATGATTTAGATAGTTTTTTTACAAGAGGTAACGTACTATCGGTAGACTTATCCACAACAAATATAACCCTATAAGAAACGTTCTCTGCTTCCATGGCATGGTGAATCTGCCGTGTTATTTCGGCGACATTTTTCTCTTCATTTTTTACTGGTACAACAATATCTATATCGTGCATGGTTAATAAAATAAATTAAGTCCAACCGGTTTTTTATACATAGGATGGACATAAGAACCCTATAAATTTTATAATTGGGATTATACCCTTAGGGACATGATATTTCAAACACAAATTGCAATATCCGGATTTATGATGTTACAAATTGTACGAAAGCAAGTTAAGGCGATGCCCCAACTCATACCCTGTAGCACTAAGAGTCGGCGCAAAACTTTCTGAAAACATCCAACAGGTCTTGACGAACAGCCATGGACTCTAGGTTAATGACGCAAACACCGCTTGAAGGCTTGGTAGCAGCATTCTCCAGTGCCTGTGCAAAATCATTAGCGGACATGGTTTGCCCGACGATATCAGAATTTATCGAGATTGTTGCAAAAAAAACTGTACCAAAATTCCAGAAATAAGCTACCTTTTCTTTTACCCAAGACAAGTCCTTAGCGCAGTCTTGGTGATACAACATCGGAGAAAACATGTCAACAACAACAGATAACGCCCCTAAGTCCTGAGATAACACACGAGTAATTGCATCGCCAAATTCAGTGTTGTCCCAGGGTATTGCAAATATCCCCAGCTTTAAAGATTTCCCAGACTGAGTCACTAACTCTTTTGCATCGCGCGCAAACAAAGTAATATAGCCAGTTTTAAAAGTAAGCCACTCGTGATAATAACTACCGTCAATGTGCAAAGCTAATGTTTCTAACTCACTCCCCTCACCACCAACTCCGTTAATTTTCTCACCAATAAAATCCTCAAAAAGCTTGATGCAACGGGAACAATAACAAGTATCCAAAATAGCAGGCTCTGGCACATTCCACTTTGTCGGATAATTAATATGGTCAAGCCAGATATTATCAACACCAAAAGATAACACTCTGCGCAGTTCGTCTAAAACATGCGCACGTACACCTGGGTGTGTAGGACACAGCCCAACATAGTCGAGAGTCTGTGTAGATTTACCAGAACTTTCTACAGCCAACGCATCAGGAAACATATCCAAAAGTTCTTTTCCCTCGAACACATTAAGTACCGCGTTAATTTGCACACTTGGGTTACTGTTTTTGAGCTTGGATGTGTTCTCTACATCAAGGAGTTTTGAATTTATAAAAATAGAATTTATGGATAACGTATTTAGTAGCTCTAGATTTTTATCCGTAATACCTGCCGTAAGATAAACCGACTTTTGCATATGCAAATCCTATCACAAAAAAAAGCCCTGGTTAATTGTGGTAGTTAACCAAGGCTTTGAATTTACTTTGAAACTGAAGCTGCGTCAACCCATTCGGAATACAATGACAAATTCGTAATTGGATTATGGGGATAAATTACCGCACGACAAAAGCGGGGTAAGATCAAGTTATCGCCCACAAGATAAGCACAGTTGTTATATGAGTCAAAACTAAAGGAACTGAGTATGTCCAATTTAGTATCACTAAATGCAACAACGGCTATCCCAGGAAAATTTTTGGTTTTGCGAACGTGGTCAAAGTTGACAGTGTACCCATCGTCTTCTACAGAAACATACAAAGATGTGTCTAACACAAAGACATTCCCTACAAAAAAGGCTGAAGAATTGCGGGTAAAGGCATAGATACAAATGCCTAAGCACAAAAGAAAAAAAACATTGTGAATAGAGAAAATTCTACGCAAACCTGACGTAAGCATTCGGAAAGTTTCAGATAGCAATTTCATTTTAGGTCCTCGCGTGGTAGATTAAAAGATTGGGAGTATTATACTATAGGATTGAAGGGGAGTAAAGAATACAATTCAATAAGTGTACACTAGTTATATTTTTGGCCAAATCTGATTACCATTCAGGTCCTCTACTATTATGGCGGTTGTCGGACAAGACATAGCACCTTCAATTATCGTTTGGGCGTCATCCCAGTTGGTTTCCTTTACAAAGGCGATGCCGTCATCATCTAGATCAAAGGTGTTTGGCGACTTAATAACACAAGTTGCAGCGCTAATACATTTTTCATTTATTACCTTTATTTTAACTTTTGAATCTGGGTTTATTGCGAAGCTATTTTGACCGTTTTTATCCGACATAATTATTTATAATACTATATATTACCCTCCTATGTAGTTGCCAGTTTTTTCATCTATGCCCCTGAGTTGCAATTTTGGTCTTTTAATAAACCCCCATATAAAGTTAAGTCCATATACTACATGTGTAGCTATTATCCCTACAAATATATAATAAAAAGCCGTTAAGTTTTTTGCTTTCTTTGCAGATAACGAACTTTCTATGGTCAAAAGTGAAAAGTATAAAAACAAAACAGCAAAATAAAAACTCCACAGTAACGGAAACAGGATACAAACAATGGGGCCAATAAACACACCTAAAACAAATGCCGATGGCATAAAGTAGGAAACCATTCGAGAATTACCAGGGAATATTCGTGCGAACTGCCCACGATGTCTCCCGTAACGAGAAATCTGTTTTAGATGGGGCTTAAAAAGTTCCCGCCTGTGGTGATGCACAACAGGACGTGGATCATAAACAAAATTCTCATTAAACTTTGTTACCAAGTCCAGGCATAATTTGGTATCCTCGCCAGGCCAAAATTCAGAGGAAAATCCTCCTACAGCGTCAAATGCTACTTTTGTAACAAACATATTTACGGTAGGGTAATCATTAATTTGACGTGCCTTTTCCGGTCTATGGCGATATGTTGTAAAACCACTAGTTAGTGGGGACTCCAAAATATAGCCAGACATTTTTTCTAAAAAGCTTACATTTGCAGGCGTCATCGCTGGGGCGCCGAGTGCATAAACATTGGGTTCAGAAAAAATTTTATGTGCATAATTCAACCAATCTGGTTCTGGATGCGCGTCATCATCCAAAAAAGCTAAAACCTGACCCCTTGCACTTTGAGCCCCTATATTTCTTTTCTCACCGGGGCCTAATGCGCCAACAGCTATAAACCTAAAACGTGCATCGTCCATATCTTTTAATTCCTCCTGTGCGTCAGTAAGAATAATTACTTCAAAGTCTGGGTAGTTTAAATTTTTTAGGTGATGAATACTCTCCAGTAAGTATTCGTTTATGCACCTTACTGGAATAATAATAGAGAACTTCATTAATATTATTCTCCCGTATTGATGCGCATTTGCAACTCCTTACTATATTTCCACTTTCTTCTATTGTCGTCATCGTAGTAATGCAATATTTTCAACCTATAGAAAACAGCCAGAGTATCTCGGAGCATAAGGCGTATTTGCGGGTCTAAAAATAGTGGTCGATTTCTTTTAAAGTTGGATAGAGTTGTAAAGTCTAAAGTTAACTCCACAGGCGCCTCGTGTATTTTTTTATAGCCAAGATAGTAGGCTACAGCGATAAGTTCGATATCAAATGCAAATGCTTTCACCAATAATCTGGGCAAAACATTCTCTAAAACCTCGCGTTTAAAAACTTTTAATCCTGTCTGAGTATCGCTTATTCTTAAACCAAACAATAGTTTAACCAAAAAGTAATATCCCCTACTATAAATTCTTCGCATCCAGGTGTAGTTAACTTTAGAAGCTGAGTGCCGCTTGCTACCTACTATAATATCCGCTCCATACCATTCCATATGCTCCAAAATCATAGAAATGCTATTAGGATTTATGTCCATACCAGAATCAATAAAGGCTATCAAATCGCCTCGCGCTCTTACCATCCCGTACTTTACGGCATAACCCTTCCCGTGATTGGTTTTATACCCAACAACAATCAAGTTTTTCTTGGCTGCTTTTTTAGCGTACTCTAAGGACTTGTCCGGGGAACCATCAATAACTGCGATTATTTCAAAATCCCAACGGGTTTTTGACATCGCATTAAAAATGATCTCTAGATCTCTCTGTATGGTATTTTCTTGTTTATATACAGGTACAATTAGAGAAACACGCATTTCCCATAAGAATGCTTCCTAAACAGATTGTAGGTTTGCATCCTTTTTCTGGGCAGTAAAAAAGTACAAAACTAAGGAGATGAGAAGTACCAATGCTATACCTATATTAATGTTAATAACTACATCTAAACTAGAATGATACAGATTTATCAGGATAAACTGCATAATAACAGCAGGAACCAAAAACATATAAACCGCAGTTTTTTCGATAGCCAAAAAAAATACAACAAAGAAATTTATTAAAACATATAAACCTATGAACAAAGAAAATTTGGGCAAATAAGGTACAGCATTTAAAAACCTATTTCCAAAAAATAACAGTGTTAAAAATCTGGGCAAGGAATAGTAAACAACAATACCGGCAACTACTAACAAAGTTTCGACATATAAAAACATTTTAAAAAGATTATTATAATTTTCTTTTTTTGCATATTTAACTGAGATTTGGGGGAACATTACTGTGGCAATAATCCCTGAGCCAAAAAGCATTAATTTACCCAATGTGATTACGCTTGCATAGTACCCAGTTTCTTCTTCTGTAAAAAATCTCTTTACGAGAATAAGGTCCACATTATTTAGGGCTAACATACCAAACTGGACAAAAAAAACTGGCAATGTAAAAGCTAGTATCTTATGATAGTAATCTTTAGCGTCAAATTCATAGCCTCCAGGCAAGTTCTTTTTTAGAACCTCGACTGAAATAAAATAAGTAACAACGGCCGATACAAACAAACCGCCGAAAGCACCACGCAATGAATACCCCATTAAAACCAAAACTAGTGGAATTAATAACCTAAGAAGCGACTGTACTATAAGAGTGAAAGCATACCCCTTGAATCGCAAAAGCCCCTCTAGATATGCCAATGGAACAACGCGAAAAAAAGATATGCCCAAATAAACAGCAAATAAGGAGATTAAAAACATATCCGAAATATTCAGATAGTCAGCAAGATAGTGTCTTAGACCTATTGTTATAAAAAAAACGCAAATACCAAAAATCACAGTGTATTTAATCATTCTCCAAAAGATGTATGTAAGTTTTTGCAGTTCGTCCTTGCCCAATAATTCAGCAGAAAGTTTAGTCAGCGAAGCGCTCAAAATAAATGACGGTACGGTGATGATTGAGGCGACAGACAAGAGGGCGTTAAAAGTTCCAAAATCAGAGGTACTCAAATATCTCGCCAAAGCAAATTGCAGTACATATGCAAAAACACCAGACAGAAAATGTCCTGCTGATACTATTAGTGTTCCGTATATTGCGGGTTCTTTAATTTTAGTTAACATCCGAGCCTTTTCTTTGATAAACGTTATAAACCCTTACTCCCCTTATATATACGCTGTCTGCGTACTTTAAGTCAAACCTATTTTCTTGTGAAGATACGTCGTCCCATACCGGATAGACAAAGTAGGCAGTCTTTATTGCCTGTGGAGTTAAATCATTGATTGTTGCTCGAGCGCCGATTTCATGAACAAACGGCCATATTTGTGTGTAGTATTTTTCTTGAAACCCAACAGTAAATTTTTTTTCTATTTCAGGTTTATAAAGTAAGGAATCCAAACTCTCGTTGGCAGCAAAGGATTCAAACCCAGATTTCTCTTTCTCACGGGAGAGAAACTCTAAAATTTGAGGCTCCCCTATTAACCACTTTGGTTCTAAGACATAAATTCCTCTGGAGATGCCTCCCAGCAATGGTGAGTAATA
>JBPOHY010000110.1:0-1710 GCA_052035055.1 candidate division WWE3 bacterium
CGCGGCAAAGATATATAAAAAAGCAAAGGAAGCAATCATGGCCGCCGATTTATTAGTGCTTGGGCCAGGCGATTTGTTTTCGAGTATTCTTTCGAATGTTGTGATTAATGGTACGGCTGACGCCATAAAAAAAACCAAAGCAAAACTGGTTTATGTGGTAAATTTAATGACTAAGTACGGGCAAACTTATGGTATGAGTGCCAAGGAGCACGTGGACGAGATTGCAAGATACACAAAAAGATATCCAGATGTCGTTTTAATAAATAATTCTACCTTGTCACAAGCAGTTTTAGAAAAGTATGAGGCGGAGAATGATTTTCCCGTTAAAGACGATTTAGTTAAAACCCCTAAAGTAAAAATCTTGAGGTGCGACCTCTTGGCCAAAGACGAAATTATACGAACGGCTAATGACAAGATAAAAAGAAGTTTGATAAGACACGATTCAGAAAAGCTGGCAAAGCAACTAGTTAAGCTGCTATAAAGTTTAGTCTGCGCAGCTCTAACTCACGCGGTATGGTCTTAAACTTTTGTACCCTTATTCCATATCCTAGCGTTGACTCTACCATGTGTAGTGTTCCGTTTATATTGAGCAAAAGTTTTACGTGGGACAGTTTTTTGTCTAATAAAATGTCTAGTGGTCTGGCTAATTGCGTATCAAGCTTACTGGAATTATTAAAAAAGTATTCTGTACCGGCTTTATCGGCGCCAGTTTTTTTGGGATCTTTCCAGAATGATACCTCGTCAATATTTTTACCAACCTGCGTAAACGCGTACTTTAGCACGTTGTATACAAATCCTGAGCAATCAACACCTATTCCGTATAGGTACATAAATCCTTGTGTTTTTTTTGCAATTGCGGTTCTTGGTTTAAAATCCAGCAAGGCGGCAAGTTCTATTGTGGCCTGTGAAATTTGTTCGGGAGTACCCTTGCCCCTGTACCATCCAAAAGGTATTTGTCTTTGCTTATACTTTTGGTGCACTATTTCTACAAGTTTTTCTTCTATTTGTAGTTCTCGCATTAGCTTCAAAAACAATGGTTCTATGTTATTTGTATAGTAAGGCGTGCTAACCTTTGTACCAAAAAGTTCTAGGTTTTGGTACTTTGCGACCTGGTCTAGTGCGTGCCTATTAAGTTCTTTATCAATATCCATGTGCTCATTTTACAATAATTTCGATATACTTTAGGTAAGGTTGTTATATGCTACAAAAATTAAAAAACTTAGGTCACCTAGCAGAAAGCTATTTTTATTCTATTTTGTATGGTTTCCCTATTAAGAAAATAAAAGTAATTTTTGTAACTGGAAGCGATGGTAAAACTACAACAGCATACTTTATTTATAATGTTCTAAATTCGAACGGATATAAGTGCGGATTGGTTTCTACAGTCGAAGCAAGAGCCGGGGATAAAAGCTTTGATACCGGTTTGCATACAACTACTCCTGCAAAAAAGGATTTGCAGAAACTTTTAAAAGAAATGGTTCGCGAGGGTTGCGAGTACGTAGTGTTCGAAATAACTTCGCACGGCATTGATCAGCACAGAATAATTGGAGCCCATCCAGTTGCCAGTGTTTTCACAAATATTACCCACGAACACTTGGACTATTTTGGTACGTTTGAACGATTATTGGCAACAAAAGCAAAGATCATTCCAATTGCGCAAAAAGTATATTTAAACAAGTTTGCCTCGGTTACCCCCGAACTGATTAAAAT
>JBPOHY010000164.1:0-2917 GCA_052035055.1 candidate division WWE3 bacterium
TAGAAAAAAAACATATAACTGAGACCGTTGATAAACTAAAGTCGGCACTCGATGCACTGAGCAAAAGTCTTGATGCCATAGGCAGAGATAATTTGACTAAGCTCAAAGACTTAAAGGAAAATCCAGAAACTAGCGGCGCCGACTTTCATTTTTTTCTACAACAAATTCACGAAGAAAATGCCTCATTTAATATTAGGGATAAATATAAAAAATTTGATGAGCTCACTTATTTAATTAAGGAGCCCTATTTTTCACGCATAGACCTAAAAGACTCACAATCAACGGACGAATTATATATAGGAAAATTTGGTTACACGCAAGATATCCCAGTGGTTATAGACTGGAGAGCCCGCGTTGCTTCTGTTTATTACAGGTATAGGTATCCACAAAAAAATGTAAAGTACGAGACCCCTGAGGGTCCTCAGATAAAGGATTTGGTGCTAAAACGCACTTATGAGGTAGACAACAGTTCATTGGTAAAATACTTTAATAATGACCTGCAACTCGATGAAACAGAAATAATAGCCGAAAAGATTGAGCAACGCACGGGTGGTGTCTTGGAGGACATTGTGGAGACAATCCAAGAATCCCAGTTAGACATAATAGAGGCCGATCCTCGCCAGATTTGTATAGTTCAGGGTTGTGTGGGAAGCGGAAAAAGTACAGTTGCAATTCATAAACTTTCACATATTTTCTTTAATTTCCCAAAGCTTATCCATCCCGAAAGAGCCATATTGGTTGCAAAAAATCAGATATTAATCGGCTATTTATCAACTTTATTTCCAAAACTCGGCATTTTTGATATCAATTACAAAACCCTGCGCGAGCTCATAATTCATATTTTATTTAGAGAAGAATTAAAGATAAAAATAAACATGGACAAGGACCAGGATACCTCTAGCATGACCATTTCTAGGATCACGGCCTTAAAGACAAAAATAGACTCTTTGCATGACAAGTATTCACATAAGCTCGAAGAATTGTTTGAGGATGAAGATTTTAGCCTATTTAGTGGGTACAAGTACTCAAAAAATTCCACTGTATCTGACAACATCTCCGAAGTTATTGTTGACCTAGAGGAGGAGCTTTCTAATCAGGTAGAAAAATTCAAGGATTCGCCAAAAACTCTTAGGGCTGAGTTATATAGAGATAATATTAAAATTTTGAGAAGACTGCTTACCAGGCTAAAAAAAATGCGCTTGGAGCTCAAAGAAAAGGACTTGGCTGAGCTTTACAAGGAGCAGAACATTAATGTAACTGCCCAGTTGGGGTATTTGGAGACGCTCACTTATCTATTTATTTATCTCGAAGTGGTGGGTCTAAAGAACTTTAAGCAATTTGAATATTGCGTTGTAGATGAAGGCCAGGACTTTAGCATTTTAGAGTATGCCGTTTTAGGGAAATTTGTTTACCACGGACGTTTTTCAATACTTGGCGACTTAAATCAGTCTTATGCCGAGGGGGGTTTAACTACTTGGGATGATATTTCAAGAGTAATCGTAGAGGCTTCTAATGCTCAAACCTTTTCACTAGATACAAATTATCGTAGTACGCGCCCTATAATTAATTTCGCCACAAAGATTTTGGAGCCGTATACAACCGATTACTTGCCTAAATCCATAAACAGAAAAGGTACCGAACCTGTAGTCAAGAAGTTTACTCAGCCACAGGACCTGCTTAAAGACTTTGCACAAGACATTAGTGACGAGGTAGCAAATTTGAACAAAAGCATAGGTGTGATTTGCTTTAGTGAAGAGTTATTTGACCAGGCACGCGGGGTAATAAAGGATACTAAATTTTCTAAAGAGCGCTATGTCGAACTAGATGAGGGTACAAAAATCACTTACTTACCTACTGGTGTCTATTTGACAAGATTTAAGGACTGTAAAGGTCTTGAATTCTCTAAAGTTTATATTTTAGGCCTTAATTTAGAAAAAATATCAAACTTTAAAGAAGCAAAACAGGCCTTTGTATCTGTCACACGCGCCATGAATGAAGTATATGTGTATTCTCTTGTTTAATATATTTTGCTAATCTATATGGTAATGAGGAAACTGCAGCAAATACTCCCATTCTTACTCCTATCATTTATAGCTATTTTTTTGCGTTTGGCTAATTTAGGTTATTCTGATTACCAAGGCGATGACATAAAGGCACTTTTCTTGCCTGATCCGGGACAAACCACTTGGGAATTTTTTTTAGGTCAGCGTAAAGGTCCTGGGCAGTTTGTGGTAACCGCCTTTGTTAAATTGTTTAACCCAAACTATTCAAGCGAGTTCTTGACCCGGTTGCCTTTTGCTCTAGCGGGCATTGTTGCAGTCATCTTTTTTTACAAACTTTTACAATTACACTTTAGTAATAAAATAGCCTTTTACAGCGCGTTTTTTGTCGCTACTAACGGGTTTTTTATTGCGTTTTCGCGTATCGCCCAGTACCAATCTTTTGTCTTAATGTTTATGGTTTTGGCACTATACTTTTTTAGCCTTTCTACATCAAACGATAAGTTTAAAAAAAGTGGCGTGTTTTTGGGTTTTATTTTTTGGGCTTTTTCTATTTTGTTTCATTACGATGGGGTATTTATCTTTCCAGCTGCTATATATTTGCTATTTAAAAGCTTTGCAAAAGCGAGAGTCGAAGGTAAAAAAATGTTACCCACTATTTTTGCTGCCGCGGCAATTTTTACATGTGTAATCTTACTGTTTTATATTCCATTCGTATTTTCTTTGAGTGAAGCTACTCTAAACTATTGGTCTGGAAGGATTTCCGGTACAACATCATCAAAACTTTCGAGCTCCTATTATTTATTTACAGTCTATCAACCAATTTATGCCATACACTTTTATGCTTTGCTTTTTACTTTTGGGTTGTTTGCTGCCATTACCTCGTTTGTTAAGCCTAAGTTTTTGCGCTTTTTACC
>JBPOHY010000137.1:0-2202 GCA_052035055.1 candidate division WWE3 bacterium
CCTTTCCGAGTTCTAGCATTTGAATGTGTATTTTGCCCACGCACTGGCAGTTTTCTAATATGACGCAACCCTTGATAGGACCTAATATCCTTCTTTTTCTTGATATTCATGGTAACTTCACGCCGCAAGTCACCTTCCACTTGATAATGTTTCTCTATAATATTACGCAACACCACGAGCTCTTCATCATTCAGATCCTTAACTCGCTTACTTTCTGAAATGTGAACATCCCTGCAAATATGCGCAGCTGATGTACGTCCTAACCCATGTATATAGGTCAACCCAACTACCAACCTTTTATTTGTTGGGATATTAACCCCTGCTATTCTTGCCACAATACCAATCTCCAAAAATTTACATTAGCACAAACATTCGCTCAGTTTTATGCCTTACAAAAACAAGTATAGATAATATAAAAACATTTAATAAAGTCAACCGATTTTTTTAGCTCATTTTTTGCAATGCCAATAATCCCTACAATGCTGACTCTACTACTGCGATATTTTACGAACCACAAACTTGATTTCTTCAGTCACTTGCTGAGACAATTTATTGCCATCTACAAAATAACAGCATTTTTTCTCTTGATAATAAGAAATTAACGGCTCAGTTTCTTCCTTATACACTTGCAACCTTTTTCTTACCACAGCTTCGTTATCATCATTTCTAAATACAAAATTCTTCTCATGACACACATCACAAACTCCATCTATTCGCGGAGTTAAATAATACTTATTGTATATGCGCCCACAGCTAGAACATGAAAAGCGTCCTGATAAGCGCTTAATTACGACATCATCATCCACGCTAAAACATATCACAACAATTCTTTGCTTTACTTTCTCGTCTAAAAAGGCTGCTTGCGCTATTGTACGGGGATAACCATCTAATAAGCATCCTTTCTGATATTCTGGCATGTCCAAGGTTTTTTGAACCATAGCATTCACTAACTCTGCAGGCACCAATCTACCTTGCGCTAAGTATTGCTCTAATATTTTTCCTTCATCAGACTTATCTTGTACCACTCTACGAAACATGTCTCCAGTAGACAAATGAGGAATTTGTAAGCTCTCAGATAAAAAAACTGCCTGTGTTCCTTTGCCTGATCCTGGTGGCCCTATGAGGATTATAATCACAACTACCTCTGAATAGATTTTACCTTGTCTTCATTTTTTTTATCAAATGCTCGTATTTGCCACTAAACAAATATGTTTGTATTTGCGCAAAGGTATCCAAAACAACATTCACTACTATTAAGAAACTTGTACCACCTAGTGCAAACGAAACAGCGTACTTATTCATAAACATCTCCGGAGCAACGCACACTACGCTTAAGTACGCCCCTCCTAAAACAGTTAACCTGGTCAATAAGTAATCAAAGTATTCCGCAGTATTCTTCCCGGGCTTTTTTCCAGGAATATAAGCGCCATATTTACGCAAATTATTAGCAGTATCCTCTGAATTAAATACCACTGCAGTATACAAAAAACTGAATGAAACTATCAACAAAATATACAAGAGTATATATATAGGTTTTCCATGCCCTAAGTTTACAACAAACCATTCCATTATAGGAGAATGATTATTAGAAAAATTAGCAATTGTCAACGGAAACAACAGTAACGCATTGGCAAATATCGGAGGGATCACACCAGACGTATTGAGCTTTAGCGGCATATGAGTGGCATCCCCCCCATAAACCTTATTACCCATTTGACGTTTTGGATATTGCACCAAAACCTTGCGTTGCGCTCTTTCAAAAAAGATTATAATCGCTATAACCGCGACAACAGCAAAGCATAACACCAACGCTAGCAGAGGCGAAATACTACCCTTCCTAGCTAGTTCAAACATTCCAATAATCGCACTAGGCACACCCGACACTATACCTATAAATATTATTAAAGACGAACCATTACCTACTCCCCGAGCGCTAATTTGTTCGCCCAACCACATCAAAAAAATAGTACCCACTACCAAGGTAACTACTGTTGTAAATCGGAATAACATCCCTGGAAGCACAACAACCGGCCCAGCCGGGGTAATCATACCCTCAAGCCCTACAGATATTCCGTAGGCTTGAAACGCAGCTAATATGACTGTCAGATAACGAGAAAGCTGGTTTATCTTTCTTCTACCAGACTCCCCTTCTTTTTTTAAATTCTCCAAAGGCTTGTAAGCTATGGACATAAGCTGCACGAC
>JBPOHY010000195.1:0-2991 GCA_052035055.1 candidate division WWE3 bacterium
GTATAACATTTCAATGAAGTTTCCCGAGCTAATTAGCCATCCTTTTTTTGTTCCTGTCTTATATATACTGTCCACTTTTGTACTAATCCTTGGTTCTACCGGTTACCTCAGTGCCCAAATACAAAGCTCTATTGAGTCAGGTTCTGGGTTATCCCTTTCCGAGACCAAAGAAACTACTTCATCATCTACCGATACCATATTGGTTGACTTATCGGGCGCAGTCACCAGCCCTGGAGTTTACAAATTGCCACTGGGTTCTAGAGTATCGGACTTACTCACCGCTGGTGGGGGGTTTAGTTCAGAGGCAGCCTCTTTATGGATAGCTAAAAAACTTAATTTGGCAGATAAGCTTAGTGACACTTCTAAGTTATACATCCCTTTTTTATGGGAAGAAACTGCCATGCTGGATGATTTACAAGTGGCGAAGCTTACTTTACCTGTAATTGCTCCAGTAGCGTCGATATCGGCGCTACCAACAGCTCAAGCGAACCTGAGTGAGAGTCCTACGGATGATGCGACAACTAATGACACAACCAAGACAAACATCAACACTGCCTCAAGCCAGGAGCTTGAGGAATTGCCAGGTATTGGTTTAGCCTATGCGACAAAAATTATACAAAACCGACCCTATATTGATATTAATGATTTGGAAAATAAATCTGGTATTCCTACTGCAACAATCTCTAAATTCACCGCGGATATTAGTTTTTGACATGAAATATTTAATGGGTTTTTTTGGTTTAATACTTGCGATAGCTGTTTGTAGGGTTATTTTTGTATGTTTTTTGCATGTTTCTTGTGACAATAGGGGATCACGTTACCACGACAAACAAGTCCCCGAAGGGATAATTACCAAAAGTTTTAATACTTTTAGCAACTCTATAAAAAAATATTCTATTAACTTAATTCGCAAAACTTTTCCGAGTCCGCATAGTGAATTACTTTTGGGAATGACGATAGGTTTTGACGATTTAAAATCGACCCCTACGTTTAACGACGTCCTGAAGACTACTGGTACCATACATGTTGTTGTAGTCTCTGGATTTAATATAAGCCTAGTTTTTTCTTTAATTCTAAAGATTTTAGGTTCTAGGTATCAGTTGCGTAATCTTGTATTGGCACTTTTAACTACTTTTTTGTACGCGCTGATTTCGGGTTTTGAGGCACCGGTAATTCGCGCATGGGTTATGGGTAGTGTTTCATCTATTGGCACATACTACGGACGTTCGTTAGCCGTAATAGAAGTGTTGATCTTTTCTGCTGCCGTGCTGCTTATCATTAAACCGGCCTTTTTTTTTGATTTTAGCTTTATTTTGAGTTTTGCGGCGACACTGAGCCTAATGCTATTTTCTGAATCCTTTATGTCCATATTTTCGAGGCTTAAGCTTGGTGAAGGCTTTTTGGTACAGGATCTAGCTTCTTCGTTTTCAGCCCAAATCCTGGTATGGCCTATTATTTCGGCTGCTTTTGGTACTGTTAGTTTAATAAGTGTTTTTGTAAACATGCTAGTGGTATGGACTGTTTCGTTTTCTACTATATTTGGTCTATTGCTTCTGATGTTTGGGTGGATTAGTCCACTACTTAATAACATTGTCGCGATCCCTTTGTATTTACTTTTGGATTTTTTTGTTAGCACTGTCTACTTTTGCGCAAAAGTTCCTTTTTCACAGGTAGATTTTAAGATTAATTCTCTAGCGCTTTTTTCTTACTATATGTGTGTTTTGTGCGCCGTTTTTATATTAAAACGACATAAATATGAGTAAAAAAATTCTTGTATTATTCTTTATATTCTATGGATTGTTTAAGCTAGTAACCTGGGGTATTAGTCAAAAACACACTCAATATATGAAGATATATGATGTGGGGCAGGGAGACGCTGTTTACCTAAAGCTTAAAGAAGTAAATGTATTAATTGACGGTGGCCCAGATTATATTGCTGACTATTTATTGTCGCAGGAATTCATATTTCCTTTTTGCAATCTAGATTATCTTGTGTTAACTCATCCACATGCCGACCATCTCGTGGGGCTACTTAGGACTATGCAGAGGTGTAATATTCGCAACGTCATTTTTAATGACATCAATTATCATAGTGCTCTTTTTGATACCTTTAAGGAGCTTATTGGTGCAAAGACTAGGGTTATTACTGCAAAAGCGGGAGATCATATTTTAACAGAGTCCGGAGTAGACATTTTCACTTTGTGGCCTAGTTCCAATCAACTAGCTGGCTCGCTACTATCGAGGCAAGTTACCAACGCCAACGATTACTCTATTGTACTGTTGGTTGATTTAGGAACGTTCGAAATACTTTTAACAGGAGACGCTGAAAAAGAAAATTTTGCCCGTATAAATAGTAAACTTCTCTCTTCTATTGATGGGAGACTAGAAGTGCTAAAGGTATCTCACCACGGCTCTCGTGATGCTCTCAATACATCATTCTTAACTGGCCTGAACCCAGAATTGTGTATTATTTCTTCTGGTGTCGGTAATAAATACAAACACCCAAATAAAGAAGTTTTAGAATTTTTTGAGTCAATTAAATGTAAGGTTCAAAACACTGCCCAAGAGGGTACTATTGAGGTTTCAATGGATAAAATGTAATATTTGAGGCATGGACGTTTCGAAGGAAATTCAAAAGAATATTATAGCGGCGGTAAAAACACTTTATGATCTAGATTTAAACTCTATCGATTTAGAACATCCTGAAAATGAAGCATTTGGTGACTATTCCGCTAACATTGCTATGGTTTTGTCTAAGGAACTCAAGCAATCTCCTATGGATATTGCCAAAAATCTGTGCTATGAGCTTAACTCGTACGATTGGTTTGCACCTATAAAAGATCAAAAGATCAAGATTATTCAATCTATAGAAGTAGCGCGGCCTGGGTTCATAAACTTTAAGCTTGATATAAATTGGTTAAAGTATGTACTCTTTATAGCTACTGATTCTCCATCGCACTATAGGCAGCCTAAATGCCTACTAAATAAACG
>JBPOHY010000112.1:0-1747 GCA_052035055.1 candidate division WWE3 bacterium
AGCAATGTAAAATTGCCTACAACCAAATTGAAGTTGTTTTATTTTATGACTCAGCTTGCAATAGATTAGGACTGCTCGGAGTTCATTGTTATTTGAGGTATTTATTGGATACAGAGTCGCTATTGCCGAAAATTGTGGCCAGCGGGCTACTGGGCTGGTTCGTTTTTGACATAAATAGTCCTTTTTTCGCTCAATGGCGGATTGAACAAAATGCACGGGAGGCTACGGCTTTAAAAATAGTCTCTTGACAATAAACGCATGCACACCTAAAACCATAATCAAGTAAAAAATGATTGCTAAGATAGATGCGGTTGGGGATAAATAATTGATAACCAACATCATTAATGCAAGCCAACCAAAAAGAGAAATAGGTAGGCTTACAAAGAGGATAAATAGCATCAAAACACAAAATTTTAAGAAAATAGACATTTTTAAAAAAACATTAAACAGACTTAGTATAGTGGCTTGTTTTAATCAAGAAATATTCTCGCTATACTATTTAGGTTATTTTTCATTTGGAGTTCTTATGCTTTATCGTGTCTTAACCATGGTTTCAAACTTTTTTGACTTCTTCTCTAAGGAAAAGCGTCAATTAGCTATTGAGCGTATGGATCACCAACTGCATTTGGCATATCTAGACGCTTGCGAATAGGAAAAAAACGGTCAAGGTCGACAACTTGTCTTGACTTGTTTTCAATTATCCGTGTCTGCTCAGCAAAGGAGTCAAAAAGCCAGCATCTGGGGAACTGCTAATTCTAAACGAAACTTATCGTTTCTGACAAAGGCTTTTTGGGACATGCTGGTGCGGCATACTTCCGAATCAGAACGGCATGAAATTGTTAATGCCTTTGTATTTAAATAACTGCACCACTTATAAAGGTCTTTTCGAAGACCTTTATTTTTTTTTGCAAAATTCTCCAGTTCATGGTACCATACGCTGATTACAGCACTATCGCTAGTTCGTGCAGTCTACCCGTAGCAAAGGTATGCAATAGTTTATTAAAAGGAACTCAAATGCCTAATCAAAGAAGCTCGCAAGTGTCTAATTTTTTAGAAAAATATGAGGTGTCGATTCAAACTCAAACAATCCCACTTGGAAGCGATTTGCTTGCATATAGAACTGTTCAAGTAGGGGTTGGGCCCAATCCTTCACAAGCAAAGCTGTTTGAGACAAATGCAAAATATGGCATTGTTTCTGTCGAAAACTTCAAAAAAGTTGTTACACAGCAACTTGCATTGGCTAATGCGGCTGAGCCCGTCTACTATTTACCTTCCGCACTTATTTCAGACGCAAATCTTCTAGGGATTTCCAAGGCATTACAAATTTGGTCCCAGCAACCTGAAAAACAAAAAGAATTACTCAGTTCAGAATCCATCTTTAACTTGGCAATTGAAGGTAAAACAGACCTATTCAAAAATCTTTATAAGACAGTAGACCGCGAAGGTGAAGTGTTTGTGGACGGCGAGCAGCATTATGTGCAGCAAGGTTTTTGCTTCAGCTATATTTCCGGCAACATAGACAATGCCCAGTACGACCTGCATGCGCTGCTTAAGCATTTACAAGCTAATGCACAAGTAAAAGGTTTTGATTCAGCTATTTTTAAAGAAATCGTCAGAGGTAGAAAGCCTGTTTCCACAGAAATGCCTTTAACCATATCCCAAATTCCATATTATAACGTTACAGAGTCTTGCAGCAGCCAAATACAATTCTTGTTTTTACCCACCGAAACACAGTTTAAAGAAATTA
>JBPOHY010000173.1:0-3429 GCA_052035055.1 candidate division WWE3 bacterium
GAATCCACGCCGCCGCTTAAACCCACCGCTATCTTGCTTTTATTATTTTTAGTCATAAAACGAGGTTATAGTAATGAATTAGTTTTAAGGTTGCAAGCACCAACAGCATATTCCATTGCCGAGACTAGGCCTTTTATTAGATCAATGGCCTCATCATAAGAAAGCTTACGGTAGTTATGGGGAAAATAATGAAACACCTGGTTACGGCCCTTTTTCCACGCTTCCCACAATTTTAAAGACACATTGTTCCCATCCGCACCTGTATTTCTGCAAAGTTTTTCGAATACGTTCTGGTGTTCATGCACGTATCCAGGATTCAAAACCCGCCCTATTCTTATCTCGTCGCCATAGTACTCGTCCTCTCGGATAAGATTCAAGTCCAAAAATAAACGCTTTAAAAAACCTTCATAAGCTTTAGAAAAAGGAAACACTAAAAACGAGTAATCAGAAATACGATGGGTGACTTCATCAATACTTCGCAAAAGGAGTTCACCATCAAAAACGAGCCCCTTAACATCATTTGATAAGTAGGCCCACAAGACAGAATTACGATCAATAACAAAATGCTCTGAATTATTCATAGCTAAGAAAGTATAGCAAAAGTTTAATTTTTCTTAAGAAAACCCTTTGACAGTTCGACAAGTAAAAACATTAGCAAGGACCCAGCAAATACCATCCACCAATAGTTGCCTATAGGTACAACGTGTAATAGCGCTCCAAGCGTTGGGAATACAAATGGTGCAGCTTGTACTACAAAACCACCGGCTACTGCCAACAATAACCACTTATTATTAAATGGATTAGATTTCCAGGTAGGGCGCTTTAGGCTCTTTATGGAAAAAACGTATATAAGGGAATCCATACCAACCATGGCAAATGCAACTGAGCGAGCTAAAACTTCGTCTTTAGTAGTATTAAATACATAAAAAAACATAGCCAGGGAAAGCAGGCCACCCACAACCGAAGCAAGAGTAATTATCCGTAACATCCATGGTGCTACCAACGGCTCCTTAGGAGACCTTGGGGGGTCAAGCATAACACCATCGTCCTTTGGATCTACTGTTAGCGCAAGGTTGGGGAATCCATCGGACACTAGGTTTACCCAAAGTATCTGCGCAGGCAATATAGGCATGGGTAAACGCAATGCGATAGCACCAACAACAAGCAATATTTCCTCAAAAGAATCGCTCATTAAATAAAGAATGTTTTTTCGAATATTGTTATAAATTGCACGTCCCTCTTCGACGGCTAAAACTACTGTAGAAAAACTAGAATCTATTAAAACCAAGTCTGCGGACTCCTTAGCTACATCCGAGGCCTCACCAACAACAACGCCAATATCTGCGTTTGCCAAGGCCGGAGCGTCGTTAACACCGTCCCCTAGCATGGCAACTACCTCGCCCATCTCCCGTAAACAAATTACTATTTTTAGTTTTTGTGCAGGCTTGGTACGTGCAAAGAGCTTGGGATTGGGATTGCGCGCCAAGAAAACCTTTAGCTGATCGTTAGAAATGCTCTCAAGATTGTCCCCCAGCATGATATCTTCTTCTAAGATATCGATATCTAGTTTCTTTAAAACATTTTTTGCCGTATTGGAATAGTCGCCCGTAATCATTATGGTTTTTATCCCGGCGATCTTTGTTTTTGCTAGTGCCTCGCGGGTATCTTCCCTAACTGGGTCAATAAAGGCAACTACACCTAACCACTCAAGGCCTTCAAAAGCGTCTGCGATTTCGAGTGAATTTTTGTGCTTTACTACTTTTTTTCTTGCCAAACCTAAAAGCCTATAACCCTCTCCGGATAAACTCTCCACTTGATCCATGTGGCTCTCGCGCTCGTCCTGGGAAAGTACAGCGTGCATCAATAAAACGTCCGGCGCACCGTTTACAAATATAATGTTTTGATCATGGTCAAATTTGTGAAGGCTTGCAAAAACACGTTCAGCAGAAGAAAAAGGTATGCTATCCATTTTATAGAATTCATCTGCCAAACTGTCCTTACGCCCCTGCAACTTTTCTACTGCCCAGTTATAGCCTGCAATAACTAACGGATCGTCGAGGTCATTTGCCAAGAACAATTGCATCGCAACTGCATCCTCATCACCTATTACTTTTGCAACACTCATTTTACCCTGAGTCAAAGTACCGGTCTTATCCAGACAAATCGTAGTAACACCGCCTAAAGTTTCGGCAGAGACTAAGTTACGAACCAAACCTTTATTGGCTAAAATGCGTTGCATACCAACAGCTAGCGTAACTGTTAATCCAACTAGAAGTCCCTCCGGTATAGCAGAAACCGCTAAGGCCACAGAGGACAAAAATATTTCTTTAAACGAATACCCAGAAACAATACCAATAAAAAATACTGCAGTAGCCAAAAGCACAACCATCACTGACAAATCCTTGCCGAACTTTACCATTTGCTTTTTTAAAGGAGTTTGGGGACTGGCTACAAGCAGACTTTCGGCAATCTTACCCATCTCGGTCTCACTACCAATCTTTGTGATCACCATGCGGCCTTGACCTGCTGTAATAAACGTACCCATAAAAAGTCCCATACCCAAGGTTTTAGAAACTGCTATGGATTCTCCGGTCAAAACAGATTCGTCAACAAACAACCTATTTACATAAGTGGCTTGTCCATCGGCGGGTATTTTAGAACCAGGATATAAAACAACAACATCCCCTGGCACAAGCGTACGGGCGTCCACTTCTATTTCCTTACCGTCTCTAATTACTCTAGCAAGTGGGTTAACCAAACTTTTTAGGGCACTCAAAGCCTGCCCAGCACGTTTTTCCTGAACATAGCCCAAAATGGTATTTATAACCACCGCAAACAATATTATTACGGTATCTGAATACTCTTTTAGGAAAAAGGTTGCAATACCTGCAACTAATAGTATGTAAACCAACGGGCTCTTTATTTGAGCTAAAAAAATCTCAAGGCTAGAGGGCAAAGAATTCTCTGGCAGCAGATTTGGTCCAAACTTTTGAAATTTTTCTTGTACTTCTTGAGATGATAAACCCGAGGTAGCCATTAATCTATGCTAACACATTTTATAGTAAGAAGGTTGCTATCAAAGGTTAAAGGTTGCTAAAAGTGGCAAGCTGCAAATAATTAGTGTCACTAAGCCTGCTTGTTGGAAATATTATGACCTCAGTTACAAAATCTACATCACTAAATCGTTTTGTTGATGTAATGTATGAGCGGTTTGCAAGGGACGCTCGATATTCGGTATGCGACATCCCCCAACCGGGCTTAAGAAATATTTTTACAAAGGCATATTCGGAAGAAGGTATTTTATTATTTATAAAAATCTCGCGAGAAGTAGTTTGCCCGCCACTAATTACGCCTCCTTTAAAACCAGCATATAGAGATTCCTCGCATTCCTTAATAGTTTTACAAAAATACTGGGACAGGTCCCAGGTC
>JBPOHY010000165.1:0-1900 GCA_052035055.1 candidate division WWE3 bacterium
GAGGGTTTTAGGAAGCGTTTTAAGGCCGCAAAAATCAAGAAGGCAATAAATAATATTAAAATAGCGATTAATAATGGGCTCATTTAAAAACACAACACCCGCCCTAATATGGAGCGGGTGCTAGAAAGGAGAGAGACACTGTTATTATTCTACATAATTTCTGCGAAGTCAAGTCCAATAATTATGGTTATGTCCGATCGTAAGATTTCGTTCTCATTTAGGGCTCTTCCGGCCTCATAATCTATCACATCTTCTATATCAAATGCATGGCTAACTCTTCTAACGGATTCGGAGTTTGGATCCTGGGCAACAATCATACTCTTTTCATAAATCTTTTTTGCATTGCCGGTAGCTACGACCCTACCCCCAAGGTTTTTTATGACTCTCGAACCAAAATTTGCAACGCCGGCATAGTTGGTTCCGTTTAAGACGGCAAAACTCAATTTTTGCCTAGAAACAGTTGAGTCAAAAGTTATATCTAAAAGTTCCTCATCCAGCAAGCTTAGGTTTTCAAGATAGCTTTGAGTAATGGTTTTTGTAATAAAACGGTCCTGTGGCAATGAAATAAAAAATTTATAAAAGCTCCAGAGTTCGTTAATTGCTAAATTAGTTTTACTCGATAAAAACGCTTCTCTAATATTTAACCCCGTTATATCTATATTGTTCTGAAAGATGTCGTCTACTACCCCCATCATATCTTCTTCTACTACAAGATAGCGGTCCACTGGGAAACCAAACATTCTAAAAAGTGAATTGTTTAGTAGCGATATTCCGGACCCAAAATCACCGTTTTCGAGCATACCAAGTGCCAGTAAATTAGAAATTGGTTCCGCGCCATACTTCCCAGGAGCGTCTTCGATTATATCCACGGGAACGCTGTACTTAATTATTTTTTGACTTGTAGCATCGACTATAAAATAGTCAACGCGTTTAACAAGCATCGGCTCCTTTTGCAGGCCATCTACAATAACCAAAGAAAATGTATAAACCGGCTCGGTGACTATACTCGAGACACTCCCGCCCGAATAGGCTGATGCAAACTCAACGGTTAGTTTTTTATAAAGGGTATACGTAAAAATAAAGGCCGTGGAAGTTACAAAAACAACCAAAACAATAAGAGCGCGTTTAAGCTTTGCTACAAAAACCCCTTTCTTTCTGTTAGAAAGTTTCTTGGATTTCTTTCTTTTTTGGGGCAATGTTTGGGCAGGTCGTCTGGGCATCCTTTAGGATTCTATCAAATTTAAACTATATTGGTAAATTCCTGAGGCAAAGAAGCCTCAAATTTAACCGCTTCTTTTGTAGAAAAATTTACAAATTCTAAGCTAAGAGCGTGCAACATTAGCCTCGGGAAAAGTCTCTCGATAGAGCGAAACTGCGACAGGGATGAGTAAATGGGATCCGCTACAATAGGACAGTTTAGAGCACTCAAATGTATTCTGATTTGATGAGTTCTACCAGTCCTTGGATATGCTTTTATAAGTGACAGGGGTATGTCCGCCAAACTTATTTGCTTTAATAAGTGACCGGGGTATGTCCGCAAAACTTTTTTGATTTTTTTCATCAAATTCGGTTACGGCTTCCCTACCCACAATTTTAACAGCCATTTTAAAACGACGATGGGGATCGCGCTTAATAGGGGCATCCACTTTAACCTTTATATCTGGTAACCTGCCGTGTATCAAGCCAAGGTATTCTTTTTTTATGCTACGATTTTTGAATTGAGCTTTAATGAATTCAAACGTTTCTGAGTTTTTAGCAACTAGCAAAAGTCCTGATGTATCTTTGTCTAAACGGTGCAAAACACCACTGCGCTGGGCATACTCGCTATCGGGTAAAATGCCTGCAAGATTTAATATATCTAGGCTTTCAATGTAATCTTGGAGTGTATAGCCTTTTACAC
>JBPOHY010000202.1:0-5363 GCA_052035055.1 candidate division WWE3 bacterium
GTTTATTGCGGTTATTAAATCCATGAAAGCCAGTATATCAAAAAAACCGCAGGTGTTTAGTGTGTACCTGTAGAACCTAAACCGCCTCTATCGGGGTTTCCTAGTTTATCCACTTCTTCTACCTCGACCTTTTCG
The DNA here is from genome assembly GCA_052035055.1 of candidate division WWE3 bacterium. GTDB lineage: Bacteria > Patescibacteriota > WWE3 > UBA101185 > UBA10185 > JBPOHY01. Next base: position 136 of record JBPOHY010000202.1, read on the forward strand.
TATTTAACAACCATTATTTGGGCTATGCGCATTCCCTTAGTTATCTTAACGATTTCTTTTGTGAAGTTGTATACAACAAACTTATATTCGTCGTTGTCACCTTTAAAATCCCAGTCCCCTATTCCTATTCCATTGATGGGCATCAACCCAAGTTTGTGTGTGGAGCTTCTTGCCGCCAACATTACCCAATAGTCTTTTGGCACTTCGAGCGCAATATTTAATGGAATATACCCCAACCCCTGTGGCTCGATGTCTATATCTTCTCTGGCATATACGTCCATACATGCAGCTCCTTCAGTTTTATATTCTGGTAGCGGTAGGGTTTTATCAAATCTTTTAATTTTTATTTTCATAGAACCTCCATTTCATATTTATGATACCCTAGTATTCAACGAATTTTTTACAAATAAGGTACTCAAATACAAATTAGCATTTTGTATTCGCTCTAGCGCCTGCGTGCATTCTTCTATCATTTGTTCGGTATCTTGTACTATTTGTTGCGTTTCCTCTGGTGTTAGCTCCAACCCGCTGTCTTTGTTTTCCAATTCCCTAAGTAGCAGTTTTTTATCTTCTAATACTTCCTCGTATTCTGTTTACTTGAGCGCAATTAATGTTCTAGTCGCATGAGTGGTTGTTTCGTTTACGATACCCCTACCCGTGAGCTGTTTTGGCAGCTGCAATGAGGTCCTCAGTTTTTTGTCTTTCCGGGGTGTTTTCTTTGGGTAGCATACTATCCTTTGTTATTTCCCATTCCCACTTTGGCATTTCCTTAAAGTCTTTTTTTACTGACAGTTCGGTAAACTTGTCAATTGCTTCCAAGTCCTCAGTACAATTTTGGACTGCCCACTGTAAGTCCTCCGCTCCGTTTGCAGTCGGTTCCCCACGGGCTTCGATGGGAATTCTGCCCATATCAGGGTCTTCATGCCAGAAAAGTTTTGACATTAATTTTTTTCTGTAATTTTGTATCTTCTCCTACATGGTTACTCGGTGTTAGCATTGCGTACAATTCTTGTGGAAAAATATCCAGCTCCGCTCGCATAAAAGTTCTAAAATCCTCTGGACTTAGGCTAGCCTGGTTCAATAGTTCGTTCGAGCTCATACAACTATGGTAATTTAAACTGTTTGATGTGTAAATATATAGGCTGTCGTTTGCGTTATCACAGTTCCAAATGTATATTTTTGGTACTTTATGGAAAATATTATTTTATTTAGGTTTCACAAGGATTTCGAATCTTGTAAAAACCGTGTTGAAATACTTAAATACTTTAACCCTACCGTTCCAATATATGCGTTATACGGCGGCCCCAAAGAAAATTTTGCTAAAGCTCAAGATAGTTTGGGTAATTTGGTTATTGATATGCAGATGTCTACAAATCAAGACCCAGAATACAAATGGTTTCATCCAGATCAGACGCTAAAAGAATGGTATTTAACCTATGGCAAAAACCTGGATTTTAAATATTTGTATGACTATGAATCGGACATTCTAGCCCTCGCCCCGCTTGCTGAGCTTTACCCAAAAATTGACGATAAAACAATTTCATTATCCGGTGTAGAAAAACTTGATGATGTAGAAAATACTTGGAGTTGGACTTCGGAACCTGGACACAAAGAAAATTTTGCTAAATTGTGTTCCTTTATGAAAGATACTTATGGGGTTGCGCGGCCAACTCAGGTTTCATTAGGCCCCGGGCCGTACCTTTCGAAAACCTTTTTACATGACTTTTCAAACTCAAATCAACCGGCAAACCTAATTGATCCAGTAATATCAGAAATAATTTATCCATATTATGCGGAGTGTTTAGGGTACCAAATTGTAAATTCTGGGTTGCACCCTACGTGGTTTGACGAAGAGAGTTGTACAAAGTACTTTAATTGCGAGGATATAAGTATAAAAAAAGAGGTAATAATGGACGAGGCGTATAACCCGCTCGGGCGTCGAGCTTTTCACCCGGTGAAGTACATTGTTACTTTGGATGAGATTAGGTTTTGGTTAAGTGCTAAATAAAAAAACCCTGGATTTATTGTTAGCTTAATCCAGGGTTACAGTTTTTCTAAAAAAGTTTTTTATATCTTCTTTTGCGTAGTCGAAACCAGTTTATCATCGCCGTATCTTCTTTTTGCCACTTTTCTACTCTTGGAAGAATAAATCCATATTCCTCAAGTCTTGGTGCAATAAGGTATATAGTTCCAAAAATAGGCTTTGGGTCCTCGCCAGTTGCTTTTTTATATTCTAGGAAAAAGGTCTGAATAATTTGGTTTACCAAGACTATTTCTGCCATAGAAAGTTCTTGCCCCTCTTCCAAAAGTGCAAAGATGCTTTTTTTAAATCTGTCCATGTTGGTCAACCTCTGAGTGAGTTATTGCAGCGGATTGTACCATGAAAGAAAACCACATCTCCACCTGTATTACATATGCATAAAGTTAAATTAGGGAGGTGATATTTTGTGAATAAAAAATTAATGATGTTAAGTACAGCGGGGATAGTATTAAGCGGCATCTTGTTCTCCAGAGGACAGGTATTAGCTTATAGGGGAGATCCATCGGTACAGGGTCCAAATTATTCTGTAGAAAGGCATGAGGCTATGACCAAAGCTTTCGAAAGCAACGATTACGCTGCATGGAAGGAATTGATGCAGGGTAAAGGTAGGGTTACTCAAGTCATAAATGAGCAAAACTTTGCACGTTTCGCGGAGGCTCATATGCTAGCACTTGAGGGAAAGACTGCCGAAGCAAAAGAAATAAGGGAAGAGCTTGGGCTAGGTCTTAGAGAAGGATGCGGGTTAAAAATGGGAGGCGGTTATGGCAGAAATAGCAATCGCTAAAGTTAAGCAGATAATATTACGCCCCATGTAATTGTTACTGGGGCGTAATGTAAACTAATGAGGATACTATGGAAGATAATAAAAATAAAACTGATGAACTGATAGTAGAACTTGTTAGGAACGGTAATAAGGAGTTGTACGCTGTGATTATACAAAGATACCAGGCAAAGCTTATGAGATACGCACAATATTTAGTTGGCGACTATGTTAAAGCCAGCGATGCTGTTCAGGAAAGTTTTATAAAGGCATATATTAATCTAAACGGTTTTAATACCAAAAAAAAGTTCTCGAGTTGGATTTATCGTATTGTCCATAATGAATCCATAAATATAATTGATAGCCCCAAAAATAATATTACATTTGACGATAGCTTCGACGTTGATAGTGGCATTGGTCCCGAAGACTACTACATCAAGGAGGAGCTTATGTTGCAAGCGCACGAGTGTTTAGAAAACATTGACATAATTTACCGCGAACCTTTAACGCTATTTTACTTAGAGGATAAGTCATACGATGAAATTAGTGATATTTTAAGAATACCTATGGGTACTGTCGCAACAAGAATTAATAGAGCTAAAATTATTATGAGGAAACTATGCCAGACAAAAACGAAATAAATTTAGAAGATAAAATAATGAGTAAAGTTATGTCCGGTGAAATAAAGATGAAGCCCAAACTGTATTTTATATTGGGGTCGGCACTTTCTTTTATAGGAATGCTCGGTCTTATGATCAGTGCAGTGTTTTTAACAAACTTAACCTTATTTATGCTAAGAAAGCGTGGCCCGGGGATCATGCGCCTTGCACAGATGTTTGATTCCTTTCCCATGTGGATCCCATTTCTGGCACTATTATTGGTAATTTTAGGGGCTTTGTTCCTTAGGAGATATGAATTTTCTTACAAGCGGAATTTTCGGTTAGTGGTTTTAACATTAGTTTTGTCCGTTTTGCTGTCGGCGGCGATAATAGATTTATTGGGACTAAATGAAATTTGGTTCAAAAGAGGTCCGATGAGAGGATTTTATTCTAACAATCAGCAGCGTGTGGTAGGCAAGCAACTTCCATACTTTACCAGCTACTAATCCTTTGCTATAGCTTGGACGCTGTCATGCTGTATTTTCCTTAGTACGAAACTTAACTATATCTTTTATTAAATCAAAGGGTATGGGTTTATCGAGGGGAAACTGAATACTTCCTTTAGAAAATTTGTATTCCTTAATTTTATCTTTGAATGCCTCGACTCCGGAAGGAGTTGGATAAAAACCAATGTGTTTCTTAAAAGCTGCAAAATGCACAAGGTTGCCGTTTAATTCGAAAGTAGGTATGCCGTACTTAATAGTTTTAGATGCGGTTGGGGCTGTTGCTTTTATAATCTCCTCTATTTGGAGCAATATAGACTTAACTTCTTCTGGACACTGCGAAATATACTCATCATAAGTTTTAGTGGTTCCCATATATTGATTTTATCACTGTAAATAAAAAGATTTAGGAATGACAATCTGAATTATTTGGTGTACTCATCGCTTCGCTAGAGTAGATCCGAATCTTTAGGCTCATTTCATTCGCCAAGATATTTGGTGGCAATTCGCTGCGCAGTAGCTGGCTATTGCACCCCAACTCACTAAACTCGAATACTCGTTAAGTGATTTGGTGGGCGAGGAGGGAGTCGAACCCTCATAGCATTGCTGCCAAAGGATTTTAAGTCCTTCGTGTATACCATTCCACCACTCGCCCGTAGCACAGCTATTATACATGTCGTGCCATACTTGAAAATAGTCTTATTGCATGACATAAAAAAAGCCCCCTCATACATGTTGTGTGAAAGGACTTGTGTGGCTATACAAAATCTTTTACTATCTTGGAGAGTTTTTGCCTTTTCTTGCGAAATCCTCGAGAGCTGAAATAAAAAGACTAAGAATCTCTGCCATGTCCTTTTCTGTTCCAGAAGAGGTATATAGGGCAATTGATCGATCTAATGACGTTCCATCTTTTCTGTAGAAATCGTTTTTTTGTGGGAATGCGATTGCAACTCTTCCACCGAATCCGCAATTAACTTGAAATATTAAGACTCTTAGCCAGGAATACCGGTCGGATGTTCTAAAACCAACCATGCTCGTGGCCTGTCCAACCTGCTTGCCTATCTGCTGTGCTATTTTATCTAGCTGGACACCAGTTATATTTATTCGGTCGTACAATGAATTTAAGTCACCGGTTAAGGGAAGAAAAAATGGGCCATTCCAACTAATAGCAACTGCATGCTGCTTTTGCATATTACTCATACGTTCGCTCCTTGTAATATTTGATTATTGGTTTTGCCAAATACTAAAAAATACTGGCGCCCTTGGCGGGAATTGAACCCACGACCTACCGCTTAGAAGGCGGTTGCTCTATCCACTGAGCTACA
>JBPOHY010000013.1:0-7829 GCA_052035055.1 candidate division WWE3 bacterium
ATAGATATACTTGAAGGTACTAAGCCCGCATTTGATATAAGAAAACTCCGCTATCCTGATTAAAGAGTAAGAAGGTAAGAACTTATATTCAAATAGCGTGCAAAACCGCCAGCCAAGTAGAACGCTCAGTCTCAAAACTGCTTATATTTGCTTTCACACTGTCGAAATCAGGTTGTTCTAAAATTTCATCCTTTAAAACTAGAGTAAAAGACCATCTTTAAGTACTTTTAGGAGATATTCCTACAACTGTAGTATTCTCAATATCTTCGTAATAAAATTTTATCTTTTTAAGATGTGAGTCCCATGTCATACCTCTACTATTTCTTGCCTTGTTATCGATGACTAAAAAAATACCATAATCGGCACGATAATTAGTTTTATAATCCAGAAATCTTTTATATGAAGTCTTAGATTTCATATTCCCACTAAGGTCGCCGTGAGAACTGAGCTTAACCTCTATGAGAACTGGACCATAAACCCCAGACCAAATTAAGAAATCTGAACGTGTATTATCAAGTGCCTGAGCCTCTCTAATAAATTGGGCATCAACTCCTTTTCTTAAGAAAATATTTTGTAGTTCTGTCATTAGCTGCTTCTGAAGCTCCGTTTCATCGTTAATAATTAGCGCATTACCACCTGCTGCATTCAGATATTTACGCACATCCTCATTTAAAACGTCTATTACAAAACGGCTTAAATTCCTATGGCTTCGTATATCAAGAAACTCCTTACTTGTAACTTTAAGATATTCTTTTAAGCTACCGGCAAAGTCTGCAGGTCTACCAATAAAATCTAGATATATTTTCTTCAATTCCTTAAGCCTACCGAGAAACCAATTACTTCCCTCCATATCGAATTTTGAATAAACATGGCTTTCAAGATTTTTTAATGGTGTATAACTTCTTTCTAATTTTCTGTTTTCAAAGTATTTAAATATAACTTCCCAGTAGTAGCTCGCATACTCATAATATTCTGTACTTTGATTTAATAGATTCAGTGAGTAGTCTAACAAGTCTAAAAACAAATCCTCGTATTTAGGGTGGGCTAGGACTAATAGGGGACTAGAAAATTCCTTGCTGCTAAGTTCATGTTCCACATCACCTACAGAGTGACCTCCTTCAGGCCTTACAAATGGAACTGCATTTGATTTCATTTGAGTAAATCTTTCCTGTATGGCCTCGGAATCTTCAAATTGGGTAATTAAAATGTTTATAGCTTCATTAGCCAGTTTAGCTACCGATTCTTTATATTTATTAAATACTGATCTTATATAAGACTTATCATTTTCTAGCTGTCCAACTACTTTCAAAGCTTCTGTCCTGTCATAAATAGAAAATTGATCCTCATCGATAAATTCCTTAAGTATAGGCACTGAATCATACAGCTTGTACTTGAGAGCCGCAGCCATAAAGTTGCTTGGATTATGTCGCCACAAGTCATCTTTCTTCTCCAAGTAAACCGAGACTAACTCTTTAGCTTCTGACGTTGTGATACTGTTCACTAATTCGAATATGTCATCCAGCTCCTCATATGCAAATGGTATAAAACCAATTATCTTAGACTTAAAGTCGTTAATATCAAGTTTGAGTTCTTTTGCTACACGTATACAATCGCCAAAATACCTAATTGCAGAGGATGTTGTAAAAGTAACATTGCCATCGTGAGAATTTGTGATAGTTAATCTCTGTTTCCTGGGATCAAAGTGTGCGAACACAGACCCCAATACTAAACTGCTTAACCTTTCTTTTACTTTGCTATCCCATCTTCTCTCTATTAAGTCTTTATTATGCAAATATGTTGAAAACACATCTGTAAAATATCTACCCTTTTCGGGTTCTAATTTTTTAACGAAGTTTTCATAAATTTCATCACTTCGATCAAAATTATGCGTAGTTTTTTTACGATCGGTCTCTAATTTTTTGTATACATTGGGAAAATATGTCCTACCAACTTCGTATATTTTAGCAGCGTCCGTACGCTCTGAAAGACCTGCCCTTATGAACACACTAGAGGCAATATACTCACCATGCTCAACATCCATCTTTTTTAATGCTCCAATAAATTTTTGTGAGTTTTCTACAGTAATTAGTGTGCTAAAAATTCTAATAAAGCTAAAGAGATTCTTTCTAAGATCTTCAAACTTTGCAATTTGACTTATTAAGTGTTCAAGGTATTCTTCATTCCCTTTATAGAGGATCTTAACTAATTCAAAAGCAAATGAGGATTCTTCCGCTTCGTAACGAGTTTTGTTTGAGCTGAAAACTGTAACTACTATGCTATCTAGAAGAAACAAAGTTTCATCAGTTAAGTTGTTATTAATATTCTCTACCAGCTTAGTGTATCTTTCGGAATTGAAGTCTCTTTCATCGTGAATTATTGCAAATAAAAACTCCGGATCGTCTAGCATTCGTTGGAGCAAATAGGTAATACCAGTTAATGATTTGATTTCTGGTATACCATAGTATGCTTCATATTCCCGGTCCTTTATACCATCAATAACATTAAGAATAGTGGTCTTACCATTTGGGTCAGTTCTAACACAAAAACTTATAAAACGTCTTCTAAGCAGAGAATCCCTGTGCTTCTGTACTTCTGACACCTTATCTATTAATTCTGGTTCTGTAAAAGTTTCAAGAGCATACAAGGCTGTTCTTTGTAATACACCTTTTTCGTTGGCATCGTTAGCATAAGTTATCAATTTGTCTTTCCAATATGTAGAGCTTTCAGAACTCAACAAGTTCCCTGCTAATAAATCTCCGACAACATGTGCGACATTTCCTAAAATAACCGTACGCTCAGTTTCGCTACTAAAACTTTCATATTTCCTATCTGCATATGATCTAAGAATCTCTTCGTGGACAGGCAGGAAGAATCTGACTAAGTTTTTACTAACATCAGAGCTAACCCAGTGCAATACTTTTTGATAATATCCAAAGACTTGTTTAAAAACCTTGGTTTTATCTTGCTCTTCTAGTTTATATACAGGAACTCCCGTTAGTAATAGATGATACTGCTCTGTTTGTAATAGACTCAGATCTGATTTTTCACCTAAATCCAAGAATGCATTCAAAAGATTAGGAAGCAGTTCTACTAAGTATGTAAGAGTAGGTATCCAGCTAGGTTTGACTTCTCTAATAGCTGGATCCACAGCCAATTCATAAAAGACCATTTCTGGCATGTTAAGGCGTGTTATTGCCTTAGCGGCCAAAAATTCCTGGAACTCTGCATTTAAAAATTCTATGTTTTCACCATCACGTTTCAAAATAGTACGTTCAAATAAAACTTCAATAACCTCATCTCCAAAGGAACTGATAAAAGAACCAGCGGCGTCTGATAAAAATGTCGAGAAGTCAGCAGTACTGATAATATTGGTTTGATTTATCTCTAACACTAAAGCTAGCTTTTCTAATATATGACGTAACGCTGTGGAAAGTTGTTTTCCCAGTTTCTTTTCTTCAGTATCTAATTTTGAATATAAAAATTGATCAAAGAGTTGTACCCTTTCAATATTTGAAACATTTTCGATGCCTACTTTTTCTATGTATTTAGGAATTAGTTCTAGATATCTAGGAATTGCAAGTAAAGACCTTCTGCCAGAATAGCTACACAATACAATTAAATTATCAATTTGACCTGTATTGAAACCTTTTTGCTCTAGATACTCATAAATTTTATTTGAAGATAGAGCATACAAAATAGAATAATTAAAATTAAAACCTTCAAACTCCTCTAATTTGCGTTTAAAGAAAAAGAATCTACTAGATAAAATTATTGAAGCTCTGGAGTACTCTTTGCAAAACTTTTTTATTCTTTCTACTGTTAATGAAAATAAGTCAGATTTAATTTCATCTAGTGCATCTAAACATAAAACAAACTTTGGAGTATTAATATCATAACCTATTGATAGCTCCTTACGTATAAAGTCTGCTAAATCGTTGTATCCTGACTGAGCAAATATTTTTAAATCAATATATAAGGCTTCTTCTTTACCATTAGTTTCACAAATATGCTTCAAAAGACGAGTTTTTCCATAACCAGGTTCTGCAATAAGAAAAGTTCTATTAAGTGAAAATGTAGGATCTGAAGATTCAATAAACTCGTCATCAGGAAAATAATCCATATACAGTTCACGCTCTTTGTCGGCCTCAGAAAATGATTCAAACGTTTTTATTCGCTGTGGTATATAAAGTTCAGAATCTTCCAGGTCATTGGCAACTATTTCTACCAAAGTTTTACCAGAAATAAAGTTCTTTAGATCCTGCAGTTTATACCTACGATCACCTCTTGAACCTACTCTTACAGATTTTAACTTTCCGCTATTGTCCCATCTTCTTAATGTCTCAGGATGCACGTTTAAAAATTCTGCTGCATTGTTTATATCTAATAAATGCTTTTGCATAGTTCAATTAACTTATACTCTCTTATACACGCGGGGCCAAGGGAAATTTAGTGAATAAAAAAGTTGTAGTAGTTAGAGAAATAATGGGTCTGAATTTATTTCAGAAGTAATCCAATTATCGACATCACAATTTCTAAAATCATCCCAAAGTGTCAGCCAGTAAGTTCTCCTTAGTATAACAACATAAACAAGTACCACCCAATAGGGTTTCGAACTGAGATATACTTACCATGTGTTCATTAATGGCTATGAATGGTTTGACACGTATCAGGCATCCACGCACTCATAATACGGATAACATCGAGATAAACATTTACCTAATTTTTTCTAAACGGCCGTCAAAGATATTGTATATGCTTGAGGGTTCATTATTTAAATCACCCCCATTTACATAAAAATCTATGCTGCTACCAAAATACTCAAATGCTTGCTGTATGTTCTTAGCATGAGGCCTGCCATGCAAATTTGCGCTAGTAGATATTAGAGGGCCTGTTTTATTCATTATTTCAATGAGAAATTTATCCTTTGGGAATCTAAACGACATTGTATCTCCTTGGGAAGTTTTAAATATCAATGTGTTCGGTCCCGGCCAAAGCGAAGTAATTGTATCTTGCTCAAATTTGTCTATATTTAAGTCAAAATATCTGAGATGATCTATATTTGGGATAAGAGTTATCACAGGCATATCTGAAGCCCTACCTTTAAGTTCAGCGACTTTTTGAATTAATGCATGATTTTTAGCAATACAATGTATGCCATATACAGTATCTGTAGGCATAATGCCTATTTTGCCTATCAATAGCAGGTTTACTATTTGCGCTATATCACTTGTATTAAAAACCATCTGCCTATTATACGACGAGATATGCAAACTAGTTTAACTTTGACCACACAAGCGAAACACGTTCAATGTTAGAAACTGAAACTTCTTTTGATGAAAGTCCCATACCCACTGGCAGCATTGAGTACACTACAAAAACTAAAAATATAAATTTAAGGCTAGACATTTGTGTAGTTTAACATTTCTAGATCATTAGAAACTAGCACTAAGGTATAATATCAGTATGAATTTATACTTTATCACAGGCAATCAGGGAAAATTTGAAGAAATTAAAAAGCTCCTTCCAGAGGTGTTACAACTAGATATTGATTTACCCGAAATACAAGGACTAGATTCCCACGAGATTTTAAAGGAAAAATTATTAATTGCTCAAAAACACAGCGATGATGCATTCATTGTAGAAGACACTTCGTTTACCCTAGAGGGCATGAATGGGTTACCTGGGCCGTTAAGCAAGTGGTTTCTTAAAAGTATAGGAAATGAAGGCATTGTGAAGTTATCCAAAATATTCGGTACTAAAGCTTTTGCAACGTCCCTTATAGGATATTCGGACGAAAAAGGTGAAATAATGTTTTTTGAGGGGATAATTAAAGGAAGTATTGTAGAAATAAGCGGAGATTCCAGTAGGGGATTTGGTTGGGATCCTATATTTATGCCCGATGGTTACAATAAGTCATTTGGTCAAATGGAACCTGAGGAAAAAAATCGAGTAAGTATGCGCAGGTTGGCAGTTGATAAGCTTAAGGAGATTATTTTAAGAAAATAAATTTATACTATGTTCCTAAAGCTATATGCAATTGCATTTCCTGTGTTTCTTTTAGTAGACATGATTTGGCTCGTCTTTATAGCAAAAGGTTTTTATGCAAAGCATATTGGTTTTTTGATGAGTCCTAGTGTTAATTGGATCGCAGCGATTCTTTTTTACTTGTTGTTCATCCTTGGTATTGTAACCTTTGCAGTAACGCCAGCCTTACAACAAAATTCATTACATACTGCACTTCTATTGGGAGCGTTATTTGGCCTACTTACCTATGCAACTTATGACTTAACCAATCTAGCTACCATTAAGAACTGGCCACTTATTGTGACAGTAGTGGATATGATCTGGGGCACTACCTTAGCAGCTTCGGTATCTGTAATCACATACCTAATAGCCAGAAAGATAGGCTTATGAGTTACTTCCTTACTTTGGCCTTACTCCTTATTGCGTACATGACTAGTTGGTTTGTCCTTTCGCTAGTAAAAAGGCGAAATGATATTGCAGATATAGCATGGGGACTGGGTTTTATCCTGCTGGCATGGTCCGGGCTGTATTTAGCCAACACCTCCACTCGAGGCATATTGGTTAATCTGTTAATAACCATTTGGGGCACTCGCTTAGCTTGGCATATTTTTAGACGGAATTTAAACAAGCAAGAAGATTACAGATATGCAACTTGGCGAAAAGAGTGGGGTAAGTGGTTTTTTTTCCGTTCTTACTTTCAGGTTTACTTACTTCAAGGACTATTTCTGTATCTTATTATCCAACCGGTCATTTTCATTCACAGTCAGGCAAATATCAGCTTGGGTATAACCGACCTTATTGGTTTAGTGATCTGGATAATTGGTTTTTACTTCGAAGCTAAGGGGGATTCCCAACTTAAGGCATTTGTCTCTGACCCTGCTAATAAGGAAAAACTCCTAGAAACCGGTTTGTGGAAGTATACTCGACATCCTAATTATTTTGGGGAGGTTACCCAGTGGTGGGGATTATTTGTCATAGCGCTTGCTGTACCAGGAGCCTTCTATACAATTATAGGACCGGTTGTAATTACAGTACTTATTCTTTTTGTCTCTGGTGTTCCTTTGCTAGAAAAAAAGTATGCTGGCAGACCGGATTTTGAAGACTACAAAAAAAGAACAAGTGTATTTTTTCCTCTACCTCATAAAAATAACGATATACACCAGGACAGCTAACAGGAGATCAGAATAGAGCTAATAGGCATACTTGGTCAAATATTCTGCTAGAATTACTTTATGAATACCTTCGAGTGGTATGGAAACTTAGTTAAACCGGCATTCGCACCACCAAGTTGGCTATTTGGACCTGTATGGGCAGTTTTGTACACAGGTATTTTCATAACGTACAGCTACATAGTGGTTATGGTAATAAGAGGTACATTTCCAAAAAAACTTTTAGTTCCACTTATATTAAACCTAGTCTCAAATTTTATGTTTTCCCCAATACAATTTGGTCTTCAAAACAATCTACTTGCCGCCATAGATATCTCGGTAGTTCTTGGTACACTCATTTGGCTAATAACCAGTTTACTAGCTTATTCTAAAATTTTAGCCCTTGCTCAAATTCCTTATTTATTGTGGGTTTCTTTTGCCACAGTGCTACAGTACTCAATAACATGGCTCAACAGATAGTAGAAATTTTTATATTAATAGCAGGCTATATAGTTGGACTTGGTGCCGTCACGGTAATAGATCTACATGGATTTTTAGGCAGAAAATCCCCGTATTGGACAAAAGCAACCATTGCAACACATAAAGTAACCAAGCCATTAATATGGCTTGGTACGGGTTTAGTGGTACTGGGCACCT
>JBPOHY010000204.1:0-4755 GCA_052035055.1 candidate division WWE3 bacterium
ACCGCATACTTTTTACCCGCCTGAGCTATAAACATGGCTTCTTTTTCGTGATTCTTTGCGTTTAATACTTCATGAGGAATTTTTCGGCGCTCCAGAAGGGAGTGTAAAAGCTGACTCTTTTCTACACTAGTAGTACCAACCAAAACCGGTTGGCCCTTTTTATGCTTTTCCTCAATTTCATCGGCTACGGCTTTAAACTTGGCTGCTTCGGTTTTATAAACCATGTCGTTTGAGTCAGTTCTAATATTAGGACGGTGCGTTGGGATAGAAACAACTTCTAGTTTATAAATCTTAAAAAACTCCTCGGCTTCGGTTAAGGCTGTACCGGTCATACCGGCGAGCTTTTTATACATTCTAAAATAATTTTGATACGAAATTTCTGCGCGCGTTCTAGACTCCTCTTGTATAGCAACGTTTTCTTTTGCTTCCAAAGCTTGGTGTACGCCCTCAGAAAATCTATTGCTAGGTAAAAGCCTTCCTGTAAATTGATCTACAACTACGACTTTTCCGTCTTTTACCACATAGTCTTTATCTCGCTCATATACTGTATGGGCACGCAAAGTCTGCTCTATTAAATGAACCATCTCAAAGTCCTGCTCGTATAAGTTAGCAATACCCAGCATTTTTTCTACACGTCTAATACCCAAATCGGTTAGAGTAGCGTTTTTGTGCTTTTCTTCTATTTCGTAATCGGTATCTTTAATTAATTGGCGAACAATGTCCGCAGCTTGATGGTAACGCTGGGTTGGTTGAGCATAAGAAGTAGAAATTATTAAGGGAGTACGAGCAACGTCTATTAAAATAGAGTCAACCTCATCTACAATTGCAAAGTAGTGCTCCCCCCACTGGCCAACGGCGTTGGTCTGGACTATGTCTTCTAAAACACCAGCCATGTTGTCGCGCAAGTAGTCAAAACCAAATTCGTGGTTGGTACCATAGGTAATGTCTGCGGTATATGCCTGAGCTTTAGGAACCTTGCGCAAATGACGGGCGTACTCGTCCTGAAATTCGATGCTTTCATGATGCAGGTCATAAACAAAGGCTTCTTCTTGCATAATGCAGCCAACGCTTACACCCAAAAACTCATACAGGACTCCCATCCAACCAGCCCCGTGTCTCGATAAGTAATCGTTTGGCGTAACCAAATGGGCGCCCTTACCAGTCAAAGAATTAAGGTACAAGGGCAAAGTAGCAGTTAGAGTTTTACCTTCACCAGTCTTTTGTTCAGAAATCTTCCCCTGGTGCAAAACAATGCCCGCCAGCATTTGCTCATCGTAAATGCGCATATTAAAAACGCGCTTAGAAGCCTCGCGAACCAAGGCGTATGCTTCGGGCAGTATTTTATTTAAAAATGTTGGTTGATCAGTTTCGGACAAAGCCCTTAGTTCGTCTTTCCAAGACTGGGTTTTTTGCTTTATTTGCTCGGGAGAATATTGCGCAAACGTATCCTCGAATGAATTTATTTTTTGTAAAAGGGGTCTAACCTTATTTAACTGTTTTTCATTAGAATCAAATAGTTTTCCAAACATTGCGAGGATGATTATAACATTAAGAAAAAGGGTGGTGGGAAAAGTTTATTAATTCCTACACACCCTTTAAAAAATTTAGCGGCGACGACGTGAACTTAGGATTCGAATAGCTATTTGGGCATAAAGCCAAGAAATACTGCCCAGTAACAAAAGTTGGCGGAGCTCGAGCGTAGTTGGGAAAAGCTTAAAAATAAACCCTCCAAAAATAAAAGCTAAAGCCGCCACAGCCACTGTGGGTGCAATAGTTATGCCCAACAATTGGGGCCAAAATCTTGCAAACCGCTCGGGTATATAATTAACACCCACAAAGGTTATTAAGATAATTCCAAATAAACCAGCCAGTAGAATTTTAAAATCCAAACTCTGAGTAAAGAGACTGGCATACTTTACCGCATAAGGAACTCCAAAAATAGTACCGGCAAACAGAAGCTGCTTAGATAAAGAATTGAGGTTATTCATATACACTCCTATTGTTAAAAATGCGATTGTACAGCTGTTGAACTGATGGCGGGATGTCAAATTTTGGTAATATTACTATGGGGTAGAGATGTTGTCAAGAACGCTTAATGCTAGAATGAGAATACTTATTACGCTTGAAAGGAGACCAAATGAACGCACTAGCACAGAGAATAAACTACGTAGACACAATCTTGGAACAAGTTAGGCAAGGATTGCTACCCGAATTAGAACCCTTTTGGGAGTTCGTTAGAAGCCTCACAAAAAAGGATCACCTAACCTTAACAAAGCTAAACTCAGCTCAATTTGCAGAATTCGAGGACCCAGGAACCCGAGTCAGATTTGGATATGTACCCTTTAGGGATCTTCCACAAGATGGTGAGTTTTTTGAGGTAGAGGAATACCCAAATGGCGTTACGTTATGTGAAAACGAATACGGAGCACATGTAGACAAAAAAGGCACAGTCACAAGATACATCGCCTCGGTAGAACTTGCTCTAGAGAAACGTAGCAAAAAAGCCTCCTGAATTTAAATGATGGGGGCTTTTCTAGTTTTCCTCGGCTGCAGCAAAAATATCTGCAGGATTGTCCATACGTCTTACTTGATCCCAAACATCGCGCTCATGCTTACCAGCAGCGACGGCTGATTCCTTCACTATTTGCGCAAATTTTGGATATAAAGCTACAGCAGCACTTAGGGCTTCTACAGAGTTTGTGACCTCCCCACTAGTCTGTAATATTAAGACTGCGCGCTGTAGGGCACCAACTTCAGGACCTGGTTTAGTAATACCAACTTCTCTCATAAAATCTCCACCATTTAATAAGCTTTTAGCTACCGGGATATTAGCTTCTGCCAGTTGATCAATAGATTTAAGCATCCAAGCTTCCATTTCCATTAAGTGGGGGACCTGCTCCTCAGAAAGTGGCGTACCCTTATCCGGGTTTCTACCAAGTTTGTCGGCTTTGGCAACCAAGGTAAGTATATAAAGGTCCGAGCTCCCACCATCGGGATATTTTTTCTTATCCCCTTCGGACAAATGCAATGCAAGTTTGCGCAAAGCACTGGTCTGATCTATACCATTCTTTTGATTCTCATACATTAGTAGTGGCCGCATATGCTCTGCCACAAGAGGGAGCACCTGGAAAGTTAATTCACTAACCCTTTTTGCATCCTTAGGACTAAAAATACGCTCAATGAATTCGCGTGCTGGAGCAACACCAGCCTCTTCATGCCCCCACGAGATAATCCGGCCTTCTTCATTCGTTGTTGTTACAGAACGCTTACCAAAGTCATGTGTTAGCGCCCCCAAAGCTAATACTAACTTACCAGCCTTGGACAATCTTTTTGTCTTTAGTTCCCTATCGGCAATCAAAACAGCCGCGTCAACTACCTGCATGGTATGTTCCCATACATCTCCCTCAGGATGCCAATCACCTTCCTGAGGCACGCCTTTTAGCGCATGTAGCTCTGGCCAATATTTTTCTATGTACCCAATTTCAAATAACAACTCAAAACCAACCGACGGCCTTTTACCTTTTTCAAGTAGCTTTACAAATTCGTCCTTAATGCGCTCACGGGGCAGCCCCTTTTCTGTAGGAACAGTAGACTCCAGAGTATGCACTGAGGTAACACTAAAGCGTAATTCTGGGTCTTGTGTTATAGATAAAAATCCGTCGGAATCGGGCTTTATATCTTCCGGAAATACCCTCCGTTTAACCCATTTCTTTTTGCTCGAAGTTTCGATCATATTAAGCTCCCCCTCCTGCACCAGAGCAGAACACACAGCTACAACACGAGGGGTTGCCTCAAAATCAAAGCGCGAGGCAAACTGCGCAGCCCGCAAAACCCTAAGCGGGTCTTCTCTAAAAGCTTTTTCATCCGTGATCTCCAGACGTCTTTTTTTAATATCTTCTATGCCGCCAAAAGCGTCATAAGTAGTTTCGGTAAGCACATCATAGGCAAGCGCATTACAAGTAAAATCCCGACGGGCTGCAGCCTCCTTTATCCCAAGTGTTGGCGTGCTATTGGTAACAAACCCCTTATGACCTTCACCAGCCTTAGATTCAGTTCTTGGGATACTAAAGTCCAGTGGTTCTGACCAGCCATCAATAGATACCTTAATAATTCCAAAGGATTTCCCCACGGAATCTATTTTGTCAGCACCAAACTTTAGTTCTAAAACGTGTTGTAATTGTTCGACTGTTAATCCATAAATTTCCAAGTCATAGTCTTTAGGTTTTAAATCATATCCCGGCAATTCCGCAGATATAACTGCATCTCGCACGCTACCACCCACCAAAAGGGCGCGCCCGCCTAAGCTAGCTATTTCTTTACTAACATCAATAACCTCTTCTGGGGTTTCGATTTTGTATTTTCCTTCAAAGCTTTCGACACCTTTTGCAAATTCAGGATTAAGAGCGGTTGTTATTTCGCCATATTTTTCGGTGATAGAAACAAGTCCTGGACTATTAGTAGTCTCATGGCTAAATACTTTTACCTCTTTGGGCATGTTTTCATACTTCACTGATTCAGGAGTTAATATTTTGGACATAAAACTATCTTAACACCACCAAACTTAAAAAAATCACCAGTAGCAAACGGTATATTAAAAATACATTTAAAGATTTTGTCTTTAAATAGCCGAGCAAAAATTTAATCGAAATTACACCAGCAAAAAAACTTGCAAAAAATCCAACCACAATTGCCCCATGCATACTTGAATCAGAAAATAGCAATCCATAAGAGTTAATCAGTTTAAAAATGGCGGCT
>JBPOHY010000158.1:0-4382 GCA_052035055.1 candidate division WWE3 bacterium
AAGGTTTCAACACAAACTGTTAATGAGTATGCAATAGTATTTATCTCACCTGCGGTAATAACATCCTGTGCTTCTTTGAATAGCCTTGTTATACGGGCGTCTGGCTTTGTTGAGGTGAGGTGCTCTCCAGGGTGTTTATAGGATCTCATTGCATCTGCAGGATCACTGCTTAGAGACTCGGCAAATTTCCCAGCTGTGCCTACCGTAGTGTAAACAAGCTTTATGGCAGATGGAAAATTTTCTCTTCCAGCCAGACTTTCTAGTGCACTCAGTGCTTCGTTTCCTAAGTTCGCAAACTTTTCGGTTTCTTGAACTTCTGCTAGGTTTGTTAATGATTCACCGGGAGGCATCTTATATTTAGTTTAGCACATTCATAAACTGTTGCTTATTATAGTTAAATTTTGTAATATCCACTCACCCCTAGTAACTTTACGCAAAAACACGCTAAACTAAAAATTGATAGTATGGAACAGTACATGGACCAAAAAAAAGAAATGGCAAAAGCCTACAATCACAAAGAAGTAGAAGAACGCATATATAAGATGTGGGAAGCTAGCGGTGCTTTTACGCCAAAAATAGATTCCAGTAAAAAACCTTACACAATTGTTTTACCCCCGCCCAATGCCAGTGGAAAAATGCACACAGGCAATGTTTTGATGATAGCTATTGAGGACCTGTTAATTAGGTGGAAGCGTATGCAGGGGTATTCGGCTTTGTGGGTACCAGGTGCCGACCATGCCGGGTTCGAAACGCAGGTAACGTATGAGCGTGTGTTAAAAAAAGAAGGCAAGTCGCGCTTTGATTTTGATCGCCAAACTTTATATCAAGATATTTGGGACTTTGTTCAGCAAAACAAAGGCATGATAGACGGACAAATTAAAAGCATGGGTGCTAGCGTTGATTGGTCAAGATATACATTTACGCTAGATACTCGTGTCGTTGATACCGTTATAAAAACTTTTGAAAAAATGTATAACGGGGGTTTAATTTACCGTGATAACTATATGGTTAACTATTGCCCAAAGTGCGGTACTACTTTTGCAGACTTAGAAATCGTGCGCGAGGAGCAGGTTTCTAGCCTCTACTATATAAAATATCCATTTGCCGGCAAAGAAGGTTTTATCACGGTTGCCACTACTCGTCCCGAACCCATTTTTGTAGATACCCACTTAGCGGTTAATCCAACAGATCCAAAGACCAAGCACTTAATTGGTGAAAAAGTTCTTAATCCCCTAACAGATTTAGAAATGGAAATTATTGGAGATTCTTTTGTGGATCCGGAATTTGGTACGGGTATTGTTAAGCTAACCCCTGGTCATGATAAAACGGATTATGAGGTCGCAAAAAAACATAAACTACCAATAGTGAGCATGCTCGATCTACATGGGCGTGTCACTGCTGTTGCAGAAAATTATCCGGGTGTTTCGCACCTAAAAGGTCTCTCGGTGACAAAAGCTCGTGAGGCTGTTTTGCAAATTATTGAAGAAAAAGGTTTGCTCGAAAAGACAAATAAAAATTATACCCATGCTGTTTCGGTTTGTTATAAAGCCAATCATGTTATTGAACCCATGGTGTTACCAAATTGGTTTGTACGAGTAGCCTCCTTAAAAAAGCCAGCTTTGGAAGCTGTAGAAAACGATACTGTTACCATTTATCCCCCATGGCGTAAGGTGACTTATACAAACTGGATGGAAGAAATGCATGACTGGCCAATCTCGCGCCAGGTTGTTTGGGGAATTAGAATTCCTGTTTGGTACGATGTTACTGCTAATCCAAATGTTGCCGTTACCTTTTTAAATTCTGCTAGAGTTTCGGTGGCTGGGAGCCTTGGGGAGCTATTACAAAGCCACTCCTTTTCCGAAATCGAAGCAGGCCTGCAAACATTAATTGCTCCAAAAGACGCTAAGGTTGTACTATCAGCACAAAAGCCTACAGGCGGCGACTACTTGCAAGAAACTGACACATTTGACACATGGTTTAGTAGTGGCCAGTGGCCTTTGGTTACTCTTGGTTTTTCTCATACTGGCAAACACTCCGAGGATTTTGAATACTTTTATCCAACCGCAGTTTTAGAAACGGGTTGGGAAATAATTAGGCTTTGGGTTAGTAGAATGATCATGTTTGGGATTTATTTAACCGGCAAAGCTCCTTTTAAGGATGTTTATTTGCACGGTATTGTTAAAGCTCTAGATGGTAAAAAAATGAGTAAAAGCCTTGGAAATGTTATTAACCCTGATGACTACCAGGCGCAGTTTGGCACTGACGCTTTGCGTATGGGTCTAATAAGCGGTACTGCCAACGGTAAAGACTTTGCGTTCCCTAAAGACAAGGTTACCGGGTATAGAAACTTTGCAAATAAAATTTGGAACATGGCAAGGTTTATAAATATGATGAAGGAACAGTATGAGGCCGAAAGTGGGAAAATGGTTTTGGAATATGCGGATGTTGCTGCCGGGTTGTTAGAGGCAGATCTACAATTAATAAAAGATTTTAATACTACTAGAAGTGACGTAACTTCTAATTTGGAAAAATTCAGGTTTTCGGACGCCGCAGAAACGATTTACCAGTTTATGTGGCATACCATGGCAGACCTTTATATTGAACAAGTAAAATCTCGTGAGGATAAGGACGTTGCGCTCGCTGTTTTACAGCACGTTTATACCAATTCTTTAAAGCTGCTGCATCCTTTTATGCCTTTTGTGACCGAAGAAGTTTGGCAACACATAAAGACCAAGGGCGATGCTGATTTAATAAACTCATCTTGGCCCGAAGCGCTAGTTTAATGAAATAAGCAAAAAAAATGCCGAGCATGTGGTTTTGAACCATCAGTACTCGGCATTGCTAATTATCATTTCTCCGTATCAATTTGATTTTTGTACTTGTCGTATAACACCTGCATATCCGCCTGATTAAAGGGTATCCATATCCCGGTGTCCCCGTCTGTTACTCCAGCTGTTGTGTAATATGGCGTCACAAAATTGTCGACAAAGCCACTGGCTTCTGTGGGCACTGGGTAGTCTTTTGAGCAAAACCCTTTATAACAAGCTACTGCTAGTATCCAGTCCGGTTGTGTTACGGGATTGTATCTGCCTGCTAAAATCTGTGCACTTCTTTTTAGACAATGTCTGGTGTCCGATAGGCTTTGAATGTTTTCGTCCTGGTGTGCCGGTAAGTATATTTGCCCAAGGCAATATGCTGGGGCACCGCCCAAATTATATCTGAGTTTGCAGACTCCATTTTCTAAAACAAAAGCCAAAAAACCCGATTCAGTGACAATCATTGTGGCTGCAATGTCCCATGGTACCCCGTAGGTTAGCGTGTGTATCTCGTAGGTAAGTAGTGCTGCCTCTAGTGTGCTTACCGTACCGCACTCTGTAGGGCTTAGTACCACCTCCGAGGAATTAGTTTTAGCTCTAGTCGTACCCGCCTGAGCATTCGCAACTATGGTTTCTTGCACCTCGTATACTGCTACTAGTTTTTCTAGTTCTACAACTGCCGTTACCCGTGCACTCTCAAAATCCTTTTCTGCAAGAAACTCTGGTAAATAGAGTGTAGCCGTTGGCTCTAAAGTTGCCGTTGGTGGGCTTTGCGTTTTGGTTGCAATCGCAGTACTTGTTACCCGCGGGTTTTGTGGTTTTACTACACTACACCCAACCTGGCCAAGTATTAGCAACAACAACACAAGGTTTTTAAGCTTATACATTATTACCTCACTGGTCCTATTAGTCCTTCAAGTCCTTCTGGGTCTATTGCATGGCAATTGGTGCGGTTTAAGTCACACTCGTCAATGCGTAGATGAATATGTGCACCGTCTGCAGCTCCAGTAGCTCCTGTATATCCAATAAATGCCCCACTTTCTAGCACTGTGCCTACTTCCGGTGCGGCTTCAATAGAGTCTGGGTCCATGTGCCAGTAGCTTATATAGTAGTATTTGTCCCCCACGCGAGTTGCCACAATAATTACGTATCCAGCTGCGTCCAGTACCCCACCGCTTAGAAGATTGAGTGTTTTTCCCCAGGCTTTAGCAATAAGGATGCTTTTTGTGGGGGTAGCCGCGTTCCAGTCAACTGCCCAGTTCTGATATCTGCAGTAACCATCCGTTGCGTGATGGTACCCGTAATCTTGCAGTTTATTAAATTGCCATCCAGAGACGTAGTACCAAGAACCAGCCATGCAAGGAGGTTTCCACCC
This sequence comes from candidate division WWE3 bacterium, assembly GCA_052035055.1. Lineage (GTDB taxonomy): Bacteria > Patescibacteriota > WWE3 > UBA101185 > UBA10185 > JBPOHY01. Next base: position 4,192 of record JBPOHY010000158.1, read on the forward strand.
ATCGCTGTAGGGAATTTCGATATCACTTGCCGCAATAGAAAACCCAGGACTTTGAGGTATGCTCCCGTCTACAACATTTATGATGAATTCGGTAATGACTACACTGCTAATGCTCTCGGCTGTAACTTTTGCATTGTTCAACATAGTGGTTTCAAAACTTGGTAAGTCTAATGTGGCTGTTGGCAACGGCG
>JBPOHY010000077.1:0-10174 GCA_052035055.1 candidate division WWE3 bacterium
CAGCATGGTCGTCATGGCCAACAATGTTTGATGACGACGCGTGGCCATTTGCAGCAGACTGGCCCGAGTTATCAAGTAATAAAGGCGGTCTAGATATATACGAAACCGAGAACGCCGTAGTCGTAGAGGCGGCCGTACCAGGTATGCCAGAGGAAAATGTAAATGTAACTATCGAAGGTAATGTGGTATCCATAAGCGCGGAACATGTTGAAGCCGAAGAGGATAAACAGAAAAAAAAGTTTTATAAGAACTCTCGCCAAACAACATTTTCTTACTCCACTAGCCTACCTAGAATGGTAGATGCCGCTAGAGCAAGTGCCGAGGTTAAGGATGGCTTAGTAAAAGTAATTGTTCCAAAAACGGAGGCCGAAAAACCCAGAAAAATAGAAATAAAAACATCTAAGGGGTGATGCACATTATTGCAATAGCCAGTGTATGAAAGTGTTGACAGAATATTAATTGCTTGGTATATTGCTAAAGCTCAAGAGATCGCAAGATCTCTCGAGCGCTGAAGAAACCCCGCTTGCGGGGTTTTTTCATGCTTTTTTTATAACCACTAAACGAGCCTGACCCGCACCTATATATTCCCTTGCAGTACCAAACTTCGATAAATCCATAGGCGCAACAACCGAATTTGATCCGTTTAGTAAAATACCGTCTAACAATTCATCCGTGGAAACAGTAACAAAACCTTCCGGGAGATGCTGCCCTGCATCAAGTACAAGCATGCCCCCAGGCTTCAAAGCTCTAAAGTATTCCTGAAACAACTCTTTAGTAGCAGGATATCCGTCAACACGGTCCATTTGAAGCGAATACCAACAAGCTCCAAGCCTATCCCAAATTACATCTACTGAGTTAGGTTTTAGAGGCACATGAAAAGCATCTGCAGACATACTCACAAAATCTACATTTGCTCCATGATAAGTAGCACCAGTAAACGCGGGAATAAAGGCAGGCTCTCCATCAACTTCTTTTACAGTACCAAGGATATCGGCGGCAATAATCTTGGGTTTTTCCACAAATTTAAAGTCTGCGGCAAGGCTGTCAATTTTTTTTGCAAATAGAATCTCAAAATAACGGCTGTTGGCAGAAGGGGAAAACAATACCCATCCATCCAGTCTTTCCTGTGAGGAAGGAATAACGCCTTCCTGAGTCAAAATGGCAAGATAGTCCTTACCGATACCTTTAAAATATCTTTCGTTTTGTTCAGACCACGCCTGGACACTTTCACCGTCCGAATACATACCACGCATATAGTCACTTCTGTCAGCACTTTTATTAGGCATATACCAATCTTAACAAACTAATAGGTTATATAAAAAAAAGACGAAGTCCCTTTAACAAGCACTTCGTCTATATTGGATAGTTAATTTACCGGCTCCACAAATACCTGTATATCAGCTAACCGAGAATAATTCGCCTGACTAATGAACAAAATGGATCCAAGCCAATGCGAATCTGTAGCGATAACTACAAAAACAGCCCCAGCGTGTTTTTTTATATTCGTCAGCAATCCAACCGAATCAAACACAACCCTAAGCAAAATGGCACCTGCACCTAACTTAGGGCACCTTGAATGTAATCTAGAACCTACAACAGGCACCTGCTCTAAATCCGTAATAACGCGAACACACATTCCTTCTCTGACTAGAGGCAATGTAGTAGACATTCAGACTCCTTGTACAACAGTAATTATATGGATAGCATTTATACTAATATACAAAAGTAAGTAGGTTGTGTAAAAGGTAATCCCCGCCAAAAGGCGGGGATTAGGTTGATAGCTTTACTGTCAGTTAGCTGGGCATCCGCAGGAGGGTAGCCTAGCGTTATTCCGAGCGACGCGAGGAAGTAGCGAACGCAGTGAACGTTATTCCGAGCGACGCGAGGAAGTAGCGAACGCAGTGAGCGTCATCACATCATTCCATCCATACCACCCATGCCCATACCTCCCATACCACCGCCGGGATGAGAATCTTTCTTCTCTGGGGCATCTGTGATTAGGCACTCAGTTGTTAAAACCATCGTGGCTGCAGACACTGCATTTTGCAATGCACTACGAGTAACCTTAGCCGGATCGATTATGCCATCCTTAAGCATGTCCACATAGGCCATGGTAACTACATTTAAGCCAATGTTTTCGTTTTTTTCTTCAGTTTGAGCTCGTGTTAATTCGGCCAACACTTTTCCTGCATCAGCACCAGCGTTCTGGGCAATAATACGGAGTGGTTTTTCGAGGGCTTCGTACAATATGCGCACACCGGTACCCTCATCGCCTTCTAGTTTGAGATTGTCTAGGGCATTACGAATACGTAAGAACGCTATACCACCGCCAGGCACAATACCCTCTTCTACCGCGGCTTTAGTAGCATGTACGGCGTCTTCTACACGCAGTTTCTTCTCTTTCATTTCGGACTCGGTTGGCGCACCAACACTAATCTCAGCGACACCACCGGATAATTTAGCTATACGCTCCATAAGCTTTTCCTTATCGTATTCGGACGTGGTGTTTTCGAGTTGGGCCTGCAATTGGCCAACACGGGATTTTATTGCATCTTCGGATCCCTTACCTCCCACAATGGTTGTATTGTCTTTGTCAGAAATCACACGATCCGCCCTACCCAAGTCTTCAACTCTAACCGAGTCAAGTTTTCTACCAGTATCCTCGCTAATCAACGTAGCACCTGTCAAAATGGCAATGTCTTCTAACATAGCTTTCCTACGATCACCAAAACCAGGAGCTTTGACTGCCAAAACATTAAAAGTACCGCGCAACTTGTTTAGAACTAAAGTTGCCATAGCCTCACCATCCAAATCCTCTGCGATAATAACCAAGTTTTTGGAAACTCTTACAAAATTTTCGAGCATGGGCAACATGTCCTGAAGACTGGATATCTTACTTTCGGTTACCAAAATATATGGTTCCTCAATAACTGCTTCCATTCTCTCCGAATTGGTTACAAAGTACGGAGACACATAGCCTTTATCAAACTGCATACCTTCTTTATATTCGAGATCAATAGTAAAACCTTTACCCTCATTAACTGTTATAACTCCGTTGTCGCCTACTTTTTCCATTGTTTCGGCAATTAGGTCACCGATTTCTTTACTCTGAGCTGAGTTAGAAGCTATTTGGGTTTTCTCCTCTTTTGAAGAAATTGGCTTGGAAATCTTTTTTATTTCTTCGACCACAACCTGAGTAGCTTTTTCTAAGCCTCTTCGCAAGATCATGGGATTTGCGCCTGCGCTAATGTTGCGCAAACCACTTTCGACAAGTGCTTGGGCCAAAACTGTGGCAGTAGTAGTACCGTCACCTGCGATATCGTTTGTTTTACTGGAAGCTTCTTTAACTATTTGCGCACCCATATTTTCAAATTTATCTTCGAGCTCTATTTCTTTTGCTACGGTAACCCCATCGTGAACAACCTGTGGAGATCCCCAGCTTTTGTCTATAGCAACATTTCTACCTTTGGCACCTAAAGTAGTAGCTACGGCTCTAGCAAGGGCGTCGACACCAGCTTTTAGCTTAGTACGGGCCTCATCGCCATATATGATTTTTTTTGCTGACATTTTGTATATCCTCCTTTAATTTTCTACTATGGCTAAAATGTCTTCTTCTCTAACAAGAAGCATTTCTTTGCCATTAACTTTAATTTCTGTACCACCCCATTTTTTATACATAACGACATCACCGAGTTTTACTTCGAGCTCAAGACGTTTACCGTCGTCATCCTTACGTCCAGGACCCGACGCTATAACTTTACCTTTTTGTGGTTTTTCCTTAGCGGAATCGGGAATTACAATACCTGAAGGTAGCGTAGTTTCCTGCTCCAAAGGTTCTATTAATAAGTAATCACTTAGTGGCTTTATGTTTGTAGTAGACATGATTTATTAATTATCCATTTAAAATTTTATACTTTTGATTTGAATGGCAGAACGGCAAGTGGTTAAGGCCTAAATATATCTTGCCTTAAACGCCAAACATGTGCATGGGTAAAATAGCACTCTGAACTCGCGAGTGTCAATAGGCTAGTAGAAAAGCGAAGCAATATTTGATATGCTGGCGACGACAAAAGACCATCTCATTCTCACTACTTAGGAGCACGCATGCAATATTTAAAAGTCAAATACAATTCTTTGGGAAGAAATGCATTTTTTGAGGAGTTAGACGGCACAACAGCAACAACAGCCTTTATTGTTATTGGGAGAACAGACAAGATTAAGGGCGTGATACTTTATAACTATACTAAAGATTTGCTTACGTTTGCCGAACTAGGTGTCGCGGCATCTGTGACATACGGCACCATAGACCGCGAGGAATTGCTACAAAAAGCTCTGTTGCCAAATCAGAATAAAAATTTCTTTGACTTTATGCGTAAGGCGCTTGGCAAAAGCAAGAACAGAGTAAGCAGGCGTGTATTTGAAACAATATATGATGTAAATTTTGACCAGCCGGATATCCCTAACCCCAACTAAAAGCAAAACCCAGGATAAGTTAGTTAAACTACCCTGGGTTTTTTTTTGCAATAGACAAAGGTTAACTGGCAAACTTGGCATACAAGCGCATTTTGCCATCGCCCAAACGTTCTTGTTTATAAATATCGATTAAACCTATTTCTTTGGTATTTGAAACGTGGGGCCCTCCACAAAATTCTTTGCTCACCGCGGTGTCTAGTGTTTCGCCAATATAGTAGACCTTAACTTCATCTCCATATTTTTCACCAAAGGCATGGATCGCACCGGTCTTTTCTGCCTGATCTTTTGACATAATTTCAAAATTGACTGGTAAAGCTTGCGTAACACTATCATTTACTATGTTAGTAATTTCAGAAAGCTGCACCTCTGTGAGTTTGACATTGTAATTAAAGTCAAACCTTAGCCTTTCACCTGTAATATTGCTGCCTTGCTGAACTATAGACTCCCCCAAAACTTGTCGCAGTGCCTTATGTAGCAAATGGGTGGCTGTATGGTATCTAATTGTGTTTTCACTATGATCGGCTAGACCGCCTTTAAATTTATGTTCTGCACCAGAACGCGAACCCTGTTGATGCTCTTTTACTTTTTGATCAATAAATTGCTCAAGTTCACCTAGATTTGCATGCGAACCTAAATCTTTTATATCCTCTATAAACATTTCAACCGGGTAACCTAAAGACTGGTACACATCAAATGCTATATTGCCCAGGTCGAGCACAGAAAGTTCAGATAGTTTAAGATGGCTCATACGCTTAGAAACCTCTTTGGAACCTGCAAGTAAAGTTTTTCTAAACTTTGCTTCCTCTACACTAAAAACTTCTTCAATCTCTAATCTTTTTTCCTGCAACTCCGGATAAATCCAGCCAAACATCTCTGCAACTATTGGCACTAACGAGGTTGATATGTCTTTTTCTACACCCAAAACCCTACCTGCCCTAACCATGCGCCTTAACAACCTCCTCAAAACATAACCTTGATCTTTATTGCTGGGGGTAACACCATCCATTGCCAAAAACGTACACGCTCTAACATGGTCTGCGAGTATGCGCATAGCAACCGTAACCTCCTTAATCTCTTTATAGGACTTGCCACTCAGACTTTCTATCTTTTGAATAATTGGCCAAAAATTATCAGTTTCATATATGTCGCGTTTGTTTTGTACCGCTAAAGCAATGCGCTCGAAACCTCCACCAAAATCAACATTTGACTGCGGTAACTTTTCCCAACCGCTATTTGATCTCTTGTACTCCATAAAAACAGAGTTTCCTATTTCTACAAACTCGGACTCATGTTTTTCTGGAGATTTACCAGAAGGATCTCCTTCACCCAAATAGTAAAACACCTCGCTGGAGGGCCCACCCAACTCCCCTACTGCCTCTCCGCGCTGCCACCAGTTTCCTTGCTCTTTGCTATACAGCCAAATTCTATCGTCAATGTCCGCGTCGACCCCATATTTCTTAAACACTTCTTTAATAATATTTACAGACTCTTCGTCTCTTGGAGCATTTGCATCGCCTGCAAAAACAGTCGCCACTAGCTTTTTAGGGTCGAGCCCTAAAACGTCTATAAAAATTTCGTAAACCCATGGGAGCTGATCTTTTTTAAAATAATCACCCAAACTCCAGTTCCCTATCATATGAAACGCGATAGTGTGCGTAGCATCTCCAATGTCTGGTAAGTCGCCAAAGCGCAAACACCTTTGAACATTTACCAAGCGCTTCCCCAAGGGGTGCGGTTCACCGGATAAATAAGGAACTAGAGGAAACATACCCGAGTTCACAAACAATAGAGTAGGATCATTTTGGGGCACCAAAGAAACATTCGGAACTTGCTTGTGGCTACGGTCTTTATAAAAATTTAAATACTTTTCTAATATTTCTCTGCTGGATAACATGCTTTAATTACCTTTCTTTATAAACAAGCCAGTCAAATTAGACTCCCGCGATACTGGCAACGCGTTAGCATGCATATTCATATAGCTTACAAAGTAGTCAATGTGATCCTGATCCCAATCCTTTAGCTCAAAGCTTTTGACCTCACCGCTTTTTAATTGATAGTACAAAAGAGGCACGTCCTTGCTATCGACGGCAACCGGGGGGATCACAATGCGCGCAATACTTTGGATAGCTTCTTTTTGGTGATGAGTACTACCGTAGCTGCCACGTCTTTCACGCATAAAGTCGAGGTCACCGTTATTAAAAATGATTTTATGTTGCAGCCCATTTTTTCCCTGTAGAATAGACACAAGCCCCCAAGTAACCATCGCCATAAAAAACACAGTAGTCACTAAAGAGGCTACCTCAACGGCTTGGGGCGATTGCTCAAATAATGGCCTAACGTAGAGTTCAACAACAATGCCTACTATGGACCCTATAAATGCCCACTTAAGCCCACTAGGATTTTCGTAACCATAAAAAATTTTCATAAAAAAACCTCGTCGCTGCAAACTATTGCTACTCTCCCCGAGGAAGAGACGCTTTGCCACTACTCGCTTTTGCGCGAATGTAACAAATAGCTTAGTTTACAAGGACGAGGTCTATTCACCGCTGAAAAATGCCGGCGCAGCCGTAAGGCAAACGCTCCTCGTGGTACCACCTTGCTTCGTTTCGACATACGCTGTCGAAACCTTATTGTTCTAATTACGTTAGAAAACGGCGCGACTTAGCATAAAGGGTTGTCCGCAGCTTCTCGCAGTAGCGAGACGACGGGTGGCGTTTTAATCCGTCAAAGCTTTTACAAGGGTATTTAACTAGAATAGACGAAACTTGTCAACCTAAAATGCATAGGGATTACAAGGCGGAGATAGGGTCCAGCATGAGGTGAGCTAGTTCGTCGGGGATACCAAATTTTTCTTTCCAATTGGCAATAACCCGTTCTGCTAATGTCGTCAGTAAGGGAGCTCCTCGTTCCTCCGCGTCATAGACATAAGCATCTTGCCCGCGCCTACTAGCAAAGTAAGCAGTTGTTTTCTCTTTATACTCAGCAATAATTTTCTTTGATTCGGGGGTTTTAAAAGTTTGCACTGCCTCCAAAAAAAGTAGCCTAGTTTCCTCAAGTAGCGCCGGGTTTGCGTCGGAGGCGGCAAACACCCACTGGGACAAAATATCGCGATCAATTGGCTCGCTAAATTTTTCCCGTATTTCCTCGACATCATAACCATAGTGTTTGTACATTGCCATACAGGTAAATTCATAGAACACGCTCATCTTCGCACTTTCCCATAAACCATTTAATCTATTACCCCACACTGTGTAATCAGGCTCAAGACTCTCTTGAGAGTCAGGTAACGCGTCTACAGCCTTAACAGAACCGTCATCGTTAAAGTATCTATTTTCACCCACATACGCATAAGGCACTCCGTGAGCCTTATGCATATTGTTTAATTGTTTTCCTAAAAGAGCTAGTTGCCCAGAAGAAAAACTGGATTTAATAAAGTTCTCCAGCTGGCTAGCATCACCAAGAGCCTCGCCCGCTACATAGGACACAAGACCCAAACCTGTTTGTGGCAACAGCCCATTACCCTCCGAATAAGCCCTAAACCACTTGGGTGTAACCTCAGTGGCTTCGTTGTCAGCAATTTCCACAACAGCGGAATCGGCTAAATCCTCAAATTCAACTATCGAAGGAATATTCTCTGGAGATAAAGGTGGATGCACAATTTATAGTTTACACTAGAACTTGGAGGCCTGAGCGGGAATCGAACCCGCGTATAAGGGTTTTGCAGACCCTCGCCTTACCACTTGGCTATCAGGCCTAATTTGCCATTAAGGCATAAAAGGCGATGTCATCTTAACAAAAAAAAGGGAGGCATGAAACCTTAACAATAAGGCAGCCTCCCAATACAAACATGTTCATCCTTGAAACGGGGTTATAAACCAATACCCAGATGCGGGATCAAACTGCAAACGCCCGTCACTTCTCAATTCTTCGAGCAAGGGGGTTAACTGAGTGCTCTTATCACGAGATAATCCAAAATGAGCTCCCAAAGCATCCAATGCTACCCGCACCTCACGACGAATAAAATCGAGAACAGTAGCTTTGCCAATACGTGGGGGTAGTCCAGCCATAACTATGGTCCTCCATCACAAACGATTAATAGTAGGGATTTTCCCTGCATTTTACAACACTTTTTGCGCAAACTCCACATACAACATACCCAAGTGTAGATTGATCTTTTACCCTCACCGTGTTAATTTATATCCTGAGGTAAGACACTAACTATATGACATTATCAACCCTTCAAAAACAAAAATCTGGAATCGGAACTACATTAATCTATGTACTAGCAGTTCTCGGCGTAGGTCTTTTAGTATTTTTTGCCGGGGACCTTATTAAGTCTTTAGGCCTACTAAAAGGTAAATCTGCGCTAAGTACCGACGTTGTAAATGGAAAAGCCGAAGTCTTTGTGAACGGCGCTTCGATTGGCAGCACTCCCCTAGATATCAGCGATATAACCCCCGGCGACAACAAAATAACTATTAAAGGGCAAAACCGCCAGTACGAAACTACTATTAAGTTTTTACCAAGTAACGGGAAATATATTCACAAGGTTGGTGTATTTAGGGATTTAGGGGTTTCGGATATGTTCTCATCTGGTAAGGATTTTTGGTTTGAAGAAGATAATTCGGGAACCGTGCTTAGGGTAATTTCGGAACCTCAGGGGGCATCTGTTTTTATAGACAATACCGAAGTAGGAAAAACTCCTTTCACCTCTAACTCATTAACCGAGAATGACTACGACTTAAAAGTATCAATGCAGGGTTTCGAAGAACAAACAGCAAGAATTAAGATACAAAAAGGATATACATCCAACGTCTCGGTAAAACTTTTCCCACTCCCAACACCTACTAAAGTAGACGAGTTAGAAATTGCTAGCGGCTTTTACAATATTCCGTCTGATAATCCCCAGGTATACACAGATACACAGACATGGGTCAAAGCACTTTTATACTGGACCGACACACGGGGTGTAAATGTAGGTGGGGCAGGGTTAAATAAAGAACACGTATTTGAGTACTACATCGACTACAAAGGCAACGTATACGATAAGGATGGGAATGCCGTCACCGAAAAAGATAAGCTAGCGGCTTTGAAAGATGCTAAAAAAAGAGCCTATTTGGGCAAAGCCTCTGATGGAGCAAGTATAACCCAAGAAGCTAAAGACACATTAAACCAAATGGGGGCTAGCGCTGGGGGCAAAAAAGTAAAAATACTTGAAACAGGCCTCGGCTGGCTACGCGTTAGATCAGAACCAGATACAGAAGCAGACGAGGTTACTAAAGTAGACGTTGGGGCAACATACGAAGTGCTAGAAGAAGGAACCGGCTGGACAAAAATAAAGGTAGACGCCACAACACAAGGATGGGTAAACAGCAGTTATACTGAGGCCGTAGAGGAAGAGGCCGAAACACCTCCTGCACAATAATTCCTAGTCTCTACTAAAACTTGGGTGCCATTCCACAATATCAGAACGCAAGTCTTTTGCCATTTTATAAGTAATCTCAAAATCCTCTCCTAAACCAAGTTTTTTCTCTTGTTCAGCGATGTCGGCCAATATGCCCAAGTCATTAGCATAAGTATTCTTAAGGTACACATAATAGTGCCGAGCCGTTACAACGCGCGAATCGTCTAAATTAGACTCTATAAATGGCTGATTTATATCTAGTAACGCAGCTAGCGCGTAGACCGGAACAATATTTCG
>JBPOHY010000192.1:0-5098 GCA_052035055.1 candidate division WWE3 bacterium
GTAGAAAAGGATTCGATTACTGTTTTACAGGACTACATAGGCGAGGGTTTCTCTTTTGTGGTTTCGTGGGTGCGCCCAACTTTTGTTGGGGTTGCGGCTAAAGGAGTTTTAATGAATTTTCCGGCAAAGAAAATTTATTATCCGCTTAAGCCGGGATCTGTGTACACGGGTGAAGGTTTGCCCGAAAAAATAACAGTAATGGGGCATGTGACTCCTAAGCTGTATCCGGGGATTAAAGATACCACTACGGTTCGCTACTATTATTCTGAGGAAGGGATAGATTCTAAGGACTTTTTTTCATCTAGCGGCAGCTATGTTTACACCGAAATAGTCGTAAAAACTCAGCCAGCTAATCTTACCAAGGACTTGTATTTTTCTAAGATGGCTCCACTGGAGATTTATAACGCTATGCTAGCCTTTAAGTACACAATCATTTATGGTGTATTTCTACTTTTAACCATTTCCTATATTGCAACAAGATTAGCCCTCGACAAGCTTCATATTCAAACTAAAAATATGGGTGGGTTAGTTATATTGAATTGTTTAACGTTGTTTGGAACGATTGTGGGTTCCAGAATTTATTTAACGGAAAAGCGCGGTAAGTTTGTTATAACCTACTCAATAGTTTTTATAATAGTAACTTTGAGTTTTAGATTTGTATCTGCGGCTTTGTACGGGATTTAGTCTTTTTTTGATCTTTTTATTGTAAAGTTTGAGGTTAACACTTTTATTGCATCGTTGCTAATGGCTCTATCTATATTATCTAGTGCATCTTCATTTTTGGTTACTTTTACCTGCTCATGCGCTCTTTTCAGCAAGTTATCAAAGGAGGGCACTGGGTCCATTCCCATTAGATCCACAAGGCTTGTAAGGTCCGCACCTTCAATAAAGTTATTCATCCTAGAAAACTTCCTTTCCAGCTCTCTTACAAACAAAATATTCTCATCCTCAAGCTCGTTCCAGGACCGCTTACCAAACCTTATTAATATCATGGGTTTTGCATTTGGATGCCACTCCCCATCCAATGTCGCATTTATTCTAGATGCCACCTGCTCATACATTTCTCCCGCTTTGTTTACCAAATCGACCGGAGCAACTTTTTCTAAATCGAGTCCAGTTTCATTCTTAAACGCCACTTCCCTATTTTTACCTATCGCTTTTTCTGCAAAGGCAGTGTCTACTTCATTTTGTTCCAGTGTCGATCTTCCTAGGGATTCCCCGTGCATACCTTAATTATGCCGAGTCTTGCCAGAATAAGCAATATCTAGCGTGATATACTAATTTAATGACTGATCAACTATACGATGTTTTAATACTTGGTGGCGGCCCTGCAGGCTTAACCGCTGCAATTTATACTAGCCGTGCGAGCCTAAAAACAATGGTAATTGCTGGGAGTCCTCCCGGTGGTCAGCTTATTTATACCTCTGAAGTTGAAAACTTTCCCGGATTCCCTAATGGGATTAATGGGCCGGACCTAATTGAACAATTTAGAGCGCAGTCTCTTCGCTTTGGTGTGGAAATTATGGACGAAAACGTAACCGAAGCTTCTGGCTCTGCAGAAGAAGGCTTTACAGCAACCACCGAGACTGGAAAAGTGTTTAGGGGCAAGAGTGTAATAATTGCTTCTGGTGCGTCGGCTAAATGGCTAAATATCGAAAGCGAACAGCGTTTGCGTGGTAAAGGTGTTTCGGCTTGTGCCGTTTGTGATGGCTTCTTTTTTAAAGGAAAAACGGTTGCGGTTGTTGGTGGTGGAGATGCCGCTATGGAAGAGGCTAGCTTTTTGACTAAGTTCTGTCCAAAAGTATACCTTTTGGTACGCGGAGATAAAAATAGCCTACGCGCGAGTAAAATCATGCAGCAGCGAGTTTTAGAGAATCCAAGTATTGAGATGGTTTACAATTCCGAAGTTACTGAGGTCCTTGGTGAGGATTTTGTTTCTGGTTTGCGAGTAAAAAACAATTCCACAGGTGAGGAAGTAGTTATGGATAGTATAAATGGTTTGTTTTTAGCCATTGGGCACTCCCCAAACACCCAGTTTTTGCAAGGTTTTGTAGAGCTAGACCACGTTGGATATGTAAAGGTCACGGACAACACTAGGTCATCAAAAGAGGGGGTTTTTGTTGGTGGCGATGTATCGGATTATAGATATAGACAGGCAATTACCGCCGCTGGTTTGGGTTGTATGGCAGCCCTAGATGCCGAAAAGTATTTAGCAGAAAAAAAATAACCCCGCTTGCCTTTTTTATTGACAATTGGGGTTTGTGCTACTTATGTTTCACCTTTTTTGAGGCTAAATCTATAAAAGCTTCGAAGCCTTCTCGAGCACATCAGCTCTAAGGGTTTTGTTTCCATTCCTAATTTCCAATCCAACCTTAGCCCACTCGGCAAAGAATTTTTTTGCTTCTTTTAATCCTACGGTATAAGGTGCCTGCCCATTATATAGTTCCCCCATTCTCATCCCTCCGTCTGCAAATATTTCAAAACTTTTCTGCACTGTTTCATTCTTACCCGGTTTGGAGTAGTAAAACCTAATCCCTATGGCCTCTGGATCTTTACTGCGAGAGTCTATCCATGTTATTCTGAATCCACATTGCGTTGGCCCAAGTCTAATGTAAAATGCGCCATCTTTATCTAACCCAAATAATCTATCAAGGGAAGTTGCCAACTCATTAAATCCCTGTTTTATATCACCTGGGGTTCCAGCCAATGTTTTAAGAATTGTATCCACAAAAGCCTCCGTATATCCGCATAATAATTGAGTATTAAAATTGTTGTTTTGCCCATTATACCAGCATTCCAGACGTCTGGCAAGTGCTATAGGCCTACACCTCGCGTGGTGATAAAAAAACCCCGCCTCTGAATATATTTTCATAGCGGGGTTAAATACAGTTCAATCCTGAGAGTTTGCGACTATATCTTTAATTTGTTCTAAATACCTCCGAGAAGTTTTCGTTCGCTTAAAATTTGCTCCGCCAACATAATCCACTCTTGTAAAAATTTGGTAGCTTCATCTACTTGGCAATCACTCGGGTATCCCCTTGCCTTTTTGATTTGTGGTACCAGTCTAAGGGTTAATACAAGTGTTCGGTGTCTTTCTGCTCCATATAGGTTTTGGCCATTAATATATTTAGCTTTGCGCTCAAATTCAATGGCGGCGGTAACTTTTTCCCTTACAATTACACGAACCTTTAAATGTTTGTCACTTCCCGCCAGATGGTAGTCAAAGATAGCATCCTTTTTTGGCCATTTCCTATTCATACCTGCGACTAACGTGCGCCCTAACTCGTCAAAGGTTTTTTGGGAGGTAGTTGCGTTTTCCAATACATCTTGAATACTAGTCACTTTTAGCTCCTTCAGCCTTGCTAATAGAGTCAATAGTTTTTGTTATGTCTTGGTATCCGACCTTTAAACTTTCAATGATTTCCTGCGCCAGTGCGGACCACTCTTCTAAATATTCAAGTATTTGGGTGCGGTCACAAGGAACCTCACTCGAGGATCTAGAGAGTTTTAAGATTGCATACCCATTTCGAATAATTGTTAAATGCACATAGCTACTTTTATATCTACGCTTTTCTATTTTGGGTTTGTAGCAGAACATCAAAAAGGTGATTGACCTTACGGCACCATCTTCTTTAACTTCTATGCTGACTTTGTTTCTTCCACTTAGGTCTTGTAAAGAAAACGTCGCTAGCCGTCTCCTGCTGTACATTTTTTGCCGCTCAAACCCCGATGTAAGAGTTTTCACAATCTTTTCGGCTAGTTCGTCGTATGCAGCCGCTCCCTGTCTTGCAATATCGGATAAATCATCTAGTGTGACCATATCAACTCCTATTTAGTTAAGTTTTCTAAACTGGCAGCCATTTTACTTTGTATGTTTCCAGTTTCATCTAAAATTTCATTTGCCAGCTCGGTCCACTGCTCCAAGAGCATAATTGCTAACTCTGCAGTACAACTTCTTGGTGTTGCTCTGCTGTTTCTACCCTTAATTATTTGTGGCGGTCTTTTAGCAGTTAGCCTTAAAGTCATATGGCGTTCCCGTGCCTGCAAAAACTGCTCTCTATACATGCTAAAGTCCATTGCGTGTGCTTTCCCTTCTATAACAAGAATTCTAATAGATATCCATTTGTCCTTTAATTCTCGTTTGTGGTGTATTGTGTCCTCTTCGGACCACTCTATACCAAGACTATTTGCAAAATCTTCTGCCAGCCTCTGAAACTCATTTTCAAGCTCGACTGAATGTGCCAGAAGCTCCGGTAAAGTTCTTTGTTTTTTGGCCATGGGTCCTCCATTTTTTGTTTCGAGTGTAATTTTTAGCATTATAACGTAGATTTATAGCGCAGCCAACTATGGGGTGTGGGGTATTTTTTGTTTGGATAACTTAGGCTATTATTAAATTAATGCTAAAAGTGGCAAGTTTTTTAAGAAAATACTATTTATTGGGTTTGATAATTATTTTTTCTGGTCTCTTGCGATTTGGGCAGCTTGGATACTCGCATTTTTATGGAGATGAGAGTAAAACTTTTTATCTAAACAAGACCATCCCTGCTTTTAAATTTTTTTTAGACCAACGCAAGGGTCCAATTCAATTTTTAGTAGTTTGGTCTGTAGAAAAGTTGACTGGTAGTCATGACGAGTTATATACAAGGTTACCTTTTGCTTTAGCCGGTACTGTTTGTATTGTTGTAGCCTATGTTTTAGCAAAAAAGCTTTTTAATACAAGGGTTGGCTTAATTGCCGCATCACTTTTTGGGTTAAATGGTTTTTTAGTAGCGTTTTCTCGCACAGCCCAGTATCAAAGTTTTTTAATATTGTTTGGCTTGCTTTCTATTTTGTTCGCCATTTTTTATTATTATGAAAAGGTTGCAAAAAGGCGCATAGCATATGCTCTTATATCTTCTGTTTGTCTGGCACTAGCGTACCTGTCCCATTATGACGCGGTATTTTACGATGTTGTAGTAGGGTTTGTTTTGCTGAGCAAAGTTATAGAGTCAAAAGGTTTTAGAAAGCGCATTTTGGCCGAAACATTTTTTTATTACTTGTTGCCGTTTGTTGCGGTCGCCGGTGTTTTTTACATTCCATACATTTATAAGGGTTATTT
>JBPOHY010000075.1:0-5378 GCA_052035055.1 candidate division WWE3 bacterium
ACGAGTAGGATAGTTGCTATCAGGTCCTGTACGAGTAAGAATCCTATTGAGATTCTTCCGTATAACTTGTGCATATCCCCTTTGTCCGAAAGTAGCTTTAAAATTATGATGGTGCTGCTAAACGTAAGTGCTACCGCAATGTATCCGGATTCGATTGTGTTGTATCCTAGTAGTCTAGCGATGAAAAATCCAAAGAAGGCGGTAAATAACACTTGACCTACGCCGGTAACTAAGGAAACTTTTCCCAGTTCCTGTATTACTTTGGGGTTTAGTCCTAGCCCGACTATAAAAAGCAGCGCCGTTATTCCAAGCTTAGAAAAGAGTTCTATGACGTCTGTAGACCGGAGGATGTTTAAAAAAGTTGGCCCGACAATTACCCCAGTTAAAATGTAACCAATTATCAACGGTTGTTTTAACAGCCGCATGACTGTAGATACTAGTAGAGCAATGCCGAAGATAACACTTATCTCCGTAAAAATATCCATACGTTTATGTTAGCACTGCTAAAAGTTTATTACACCTGCCCAAAATACTTGAACAAGATATACGTGCTCGGCCACCAAAAATCCACCGAATAGTACTTGGATCATTGCCAAAAATGCTGGACCTTGATTTTTATTGTAACTATTAATACCATCGTAAATTACTAATGGACCTAATATAAAAGGTAAGTAGTGAAAGGTCCCCGTATTGGCGTAAAAAGTTGCATAATAAGCCGCAATTATTGTTGCTAATATACTAAAGAATGGAACGAGTTTTTTTGGCATCATTTAATCAAATATCCAAATACATGTACAAGGCTCACCCCAAAAAGTGTATTAATAACCAAGAGCTTGACTGCATTTAGCCTTCTGCCCAGGATATAGTCTCTATTAAAGTACGCAAATATTAGTACTGCAATATGAAGTATTGCTTCGAGCAAATAGTATGGCAGGTGACCTGGTGTTCTAACTACCGCCCTGTTTGCCTGAATAAAAATACCCCAAGCATACCCACTCGCTAATGCTAGGACCAATACCAAGTAAATTTTATTCACTGTTGTGGTTTTTCTTCCCATTTTAAAAATTATATCAATCATCGGAGCTTTCTAAAAAATATGTCCCTTCAACCGAGTTATTGAAGGGACATTTTCTGCTAAGTAATTCTTGGTGCTGGTTTATATTCGAAGGTTGGATATTCTTGATTTTCTAAGCGCGCTGTGACCAAAACTAAAGTGCGTGCTGGTATGTAACTTGCTATTACCAGTCCCACCGGTTGTGGACCTCTAATCACCTCTGTGGGAGAAATTGATTTGGTCTCTCCGACGACTGGTAGCTCTGGTAACTCGACTAGGGTTTTTTTGTCAGAGCCTTTTAATGTAAGCATCACTAAGGTCTTCATATTTGTCTCCTTTATGTTTTTTTAGGTACAAAAAAACCCCGCTTAGCGGGGTGGCCTACGATACAGACTGCAAAAAACTTTACGCAAAAGTACCTACGGTTTGCCCGCTTGAAGAGGTTTTATCATTGCACCTAAAGTTTGATTTTATGCCAGATTGCATATGCCGGCATGATATATGGTAACGCCGTATGTTGTCAATCAATGCTTGAGGCAACGCAAATCAAAATTTTCGCAGTGTTTTTAATACTTTCTAGACTAACCCATTCATCCGCAGTGTGGTTGTCTTCTCCATAAGGCCCAAAATTTATTACTTGGCACCGTAACGACTTAGCCAATAAATCAGCGTCGTTATATCCTGATGTCTTTGGATCACCTAGTGCTATAGATATGTGTAAATTTTTCTCAATTTCACTTTGCAGTCTGTTTACTAACTCCATTGGGACTAAGCGTGTGGGTAAGTCTTCTTTGGATATGACTTGTACCTTTACACCATTAGTAGTTGCTATCTTTTCAATTGACTCAATTAACAATTGCGTGGTTAGAGTTGGTATCGCATTTCGTATCGAAATTGTAGCTTTACAGATATCTGGTATGCTACCTGCATGGTGAGTTATGTTGCCCTCACTATCTAGTACGCCACCATTTATTTGTGTAATTGTGAAGGACGTTTGTCCAAGCTGTGTTGTTTCAGAAAACATGGTTTCGAGTTCTTTTACCAGGACAAACAGGCTTTTAATAGCATCTTTTCCTAAATGCGGTCTTGCAGAGTGTGCACGTACCCCCTTAACAATTAGATCCACGACCAGTACGCCTCTAGCCCCGTAACCCAGGTTAAATCTAGATTCTGGTGAAATTATCAATTTTGGTTTTATAGGGTTTTTTGCAAAATATCCGCACAAATACTTTATACCCCTTTGGTTATATTCCTCATCGCTATAAAAAATGATACCTACGTTTTTAGCATTTTTTATTTGAGAAAGAGCGGCGAGTGCTGCAACACACCCACCCTTCATATCCTTTGTTCCCAATCCATAAATTTTGTCTCCATCGTCCGTCGTATTAGTATGTTCGGACTTTGATGGGGGAACGGTGTCCATGTGGCAAGCGAATACTACTTTGGGGTTATCGGATCCCATAACTAGTAAGGCATTTATACCGTCTGTTGAAGTTAACCTATTAACTTTATATGCTGGTAATTCCTTGGTTACAAAATTTTCCAAGAAATCGCATATCTCTTTTTCCCTATGCAAATTCCCCTCGCCAAAGGAGGGTATAGAAACTAACTTTTTTAATAATTCTTTTTCGTTTATCATATAAGGCAATTCTTTTAAGTTTATGTTAACATCCTGGCTAGGACATAGGCGGCGGATTTGTTAAATTTCTTTTCGCGAAGGTTTAACTACTCTTCCAATCCGCCTCTGTCCACTAACTACTCTTTGGAGCCTTAATCAACTAGATATCTACCATCCATACTTTAGAATCACTCGCTCCGTGTACGGCTAATTTTTCCATCTGGGCTGTCATTACGCTTAGTCCGCATAACTTTAGGTTTTCGCCCGTGAGGAATATTTCGAGTTTAGCTCTGGCTGGTCCACTGCCTGTTTCGATTACTGAGTCTACTTTGGGTTGCAGGGTAAAGGCTTCGTTTTCCGGAATAATGCTCTTGGACTCTTTGATGATACTTCGAATAAGCCTTTCACCGGGGATTGCCTTCTCGCTAAAGCGTACACCTTTTTTTCCACTACTTGCCGCGGCCTTTACAAACCAATTGGTCTTTTGTTTTAGGTCATTGCCTTCTAGCAGCGCGTTCATTAGGTACAATCCTTCAAATGCTTCGACCCAGTTAACCTCAAAACCATAGCTATTTCTGTCAAAAACGCAGCTTTTTGCCAGGTAGAGTTTATCGCCCACACGTTTTGCGACTATGCTAGGGACGTGTGTTTCACGGATTGCTGTTAGGTTTGCCTGTATATTGAGTTGTTGTAAAACCCGATTCATTCCTGGAACAAAGGCAAGCCCTGTCAACAAGTGGCTTTCGAGCATGAATTGTCCATAGTCGGCAACAACAAAGGTTTTAGTGTGAAAGTCCATGGGTTCGCGTATGTGCCGTACAACAAAGTCCGGGACAAAGTCTCTGTTTGGAATGTACTGCAGCATGCTAGGGTCCGCCGCGCTGTAAAACTGCCGTAGCTTTCTGTGGCTTACCGTGCGTCTGTATGTGAATACGTTTGCTGGAAAGACAAAAATTGGTTTACCAAAGCTCTTATAAACGCTGCTGGCAATCAATTTGTGTCCTAGGTAAGCTGGGTGGGACCGTTGTGTTACTATGCCTCCGATTCCTGGTAAACAAGCTAATTCCTTTAGGTATTCCTGGCCGGCTATCGGGCTGTTAAGCATATCGCCGTAGGCTACAAGGTCTGCTATTCCCAAAGGTAATAGATTGTTGTCGCAAGACATTGGTTGTGCATTTGTTGGAATCACCACATCGCTTCTCAGTAGCGTTCCGTGCGAAATGTAGTCTTTTTTACCTCTGTTACTTTCAAACCACTGTAGCTCGAGCATATCTTGTGTCCTGATGCCTGAGTTTTCTCTGAACCATGGCCAAGTAGCGCGTACAAATTTTTGTGAAAATCCCAAGGAAAATTCTCGAATACCATTAATGGTTGGGATTAGCTTTAGGTCAGTGCCATCTAGGACGCCTCCACAACTAATTAAATCCTTGGCTATTGTCCTGTTGCTCAGCCAAAAGTCTTTAATGTGGATCAGTGGGTTTGCTATTTGCAGCACAAGATTTTGTGGTTCGTAAAAATGTGCCTTCTGCGGCGGAACTATGTAATACATGCCTAGGTCTATACCTTTTTGCTTTAGTTCGGCCATCTCTGCGTTTGTGAATTGCTTTAACACTTTCATCTTTTTCACCTCGTTTTAGTTGATTTTCCTTCTTGGCGCTAAGTTAAGTTACTGCGTCAAGTAGGAAAAAGAAACCAAGGGCACTCGCCCGCAGGTTTCCTTTTGCTCCTTTAGAGCAGGCAAAGCGCGAGGGAATTTTGTCTAGTCTTCACGTTCTGCATGCTCCAAAGGAATCTATTTTGTTTTTAAGGTACAAAAAAACCCGCTTGTTGCGGGTTGATGTTTAGTGGTTATTGTATGCAAAAATTTACGCAAAAATACTCACGGTCGACCCGCTTAAAGAAGGGTTGTGATACCAACTATGATACTTTTGTGTCATGCCAGATTGCATATATGAGGATAATACAGTGTTATTGCTTAAAATGTCAATTTATATAGTTGTGTGTAAAAAAAGGAGCCCCGTTCATATCTAAGAGAAATGAACTAAAGGCTCCTGGGTGTGTACAGTTACTTTGGATTTGTAAACAAAATACCACCAACAATAAGCATTCTCACTGCAAGGAGTAGCCCTGTTGTTAGTACGATGGCTATGGTTGTTGTGCTCATGCTCATTGGGTCTGTATCTTTTGCTATTGCCAATCCCCAATAGGTTACGCAAGCATTTAAAAAAGTACCTAGTACCCAGGCTGCCGTCAAAAAAGCGTTAGGTTCCTTTGGTGCAAATGCTGCGTTTAGAACTGGGGTAAGGTCAATTGCGTTAAAGGCAATTGCCAAGAAATTTGCCAAAAAAAGTCCAAAAGTGACCTGCTTAAATATATCCTTTAGAGCATAAAATGTGATGGAAAAATTAAGGACATCAAAAAGAAACAGGCACGCCATTAATACGAAAAAATTGATTGAAATTCGTGCTAGCGCTTGTTTGGCCTTTGTAAAGGTGGGGTTATGAAAAATTTGCACTTCTACCTCCGGTATTGTGGATTTTCTGCATTATATCGTGCTTCCAGCCTGTATGCAACTTATAGCATGCCGGCGATTATGTTCCAGATTTTTTGATGTACCTGTTCTTCTGATTCATTTGCCTGTACTGTTTTCCAGTCATATCTTTTTGCTAACAGACTATGCGCTTCCCTGTTTTTTTTCCATATTTC